>JAJSZP010000066.1 GCA_030262775.1 Deltaproteobacteria bacterium
TTATAAAGCTGATTGATGACCACCTCTGGAATAGAGTCTTTTTTAAGACGAAAAACTATTCTCATCCCTTGTCTGTCAGATTCATCTCTTACAAATTTTATGCCTTCAATCTGCTTGTTTTTTATCAAATCTGCTGTATTTGCTATGAGTCTGGCTTTGTTGACCTGATAGGGGAGCTCTGTAACTATGATACTTTCTGTCTGCGCACTTTTATTTTTTTCAACCGAAACCCTGGCTCGCATCTTAAATATACCTCTACCGGTATTGTATGCGTCATATATTCCATTGGTTCCGTAAATAATGCCGGCAGTTGGAAGATCCGGCCCGGGTACGAACTTCATGATTTCCTGTATTGTAATGTCAGGCTTGTCGATGATGGCTTTTATTGCGTTAGTGACTTCAGTAAGATTATGAGGCGGGATGTTAGTCGTCATGCCGACAGCTATGCCTGATGATCCGTTAACCAAGAGATTGGGAAATTTAGATGGAAGAACAGAAGGCTCTATTAAGGATTCATCATAGTTTGCAGCAAAATCAACAGTTTCCTTCTCCAGATCCTCTAACATCTGATGTGCAAGGCGTGTCATCCTGATTTCAGTATATCTCATCGCGGCAGGAGGATCTCCATCTATAGATCCAAAATTACCCTGTCCGTCTATTAGGGGATATCTAAGAGAAAAAATTTGTGCCATGCGAACAATAGTGTCATAAACAGCGGTGTCTCCATGCGGGTGATATTTACCTATGACATCACCAACGATACGGGCAGATTTTTTATATGGTTTATTCCAGTCGTTTTTCAATTCACGCATGGCAAATAGAGCGCGACGATGTACCGGTTTTAAGCCATCGCGCACATCCGGGAGCGCTCTGCCTATAATAACACTCATGGCATAATCAAGATAAGATTTTTTCATCTCGCTTTCGATGCTTATCTCAAGCAGTTTTTCTGTTTCAATCATATAGATACCTAAAAATTCAGGATTCAGAGTTGCAAAATTATTTTCTTATGGGCTCAATCATTTTTTGATAGCTGGAATGATAAATATCCGTTAATGTCAAAAATGCTGTCACAACAAGCGGACCATAAATTATGCCCAGGATTCCGAATAATTTCAACCCTCCAATTATGGAAAAAAATACTAGGAGCGTATGCATTTTAACGCGTTCGCCAACCAGCCTGGGTTTGAAAATATATTCAATTGTACCAGACAGAATTAAATAAAATATAATAAAAAATATGCCCGCGGCAACCTTGCCCGTTAAAAAAAGGAATACGGTTGCAGGAATAAATACGACTCCAATTCCGATAATCGGGAGAAATGCGAGCAGAGCCATAATTACACCCCACATAAAAGGCGATTTTAAACCGAACATCATAAAAACAAAACCACCCAATGTCCCCTGAATCAAACCGCCCAGCCCATTGCCGATTAGAATGGCTCCAGCCATATCCTTAAACTTTTGAAACAGTTTTTCATTTTGTTCTTTTGGCAGAGGAGAAAGACCAATTATGAACGATACAATTTTATTTCCGTCAATAAACAGAAAATAGATTACAAGCAGCATGAAAAAGAAGTTTATTAATAGTTTAAACACATTTGAGGCTATAGCGCTGGCTTGCTCATACAGGAATAGGCCGACGACTTTGCCCAGCTCGGAAATCGCTTTGTTGAATTCTTCTCCGGTGAGCTTAATATTGAAGTTTGATAGTATATTGTTTGCACTTTCCAGAACTCTGCTGCTTTCAAGAATGCTTTTAATCTGTTTGCCTAATACAGCGCTTTTTGCTGTAAGATATAGTTCGTAAGCCTCATTAGATAAAATACCCACAAAAAAGACTATAGGAACAAACAGGACAATAAATATAATAATACAGGTTAAAAATGATGCAAAAGGAGAATTTATTTTATTTTTAACTTGTATAAATTTGTAAACAGGATTGAAAATGCCTGTAACAACGGAAGCAAGAACAATAATTGATATGAATGGCCAGAAAAGCCAGCCTATCATGAACGTTGAAACAAGAAAAATGGCAAGAAAAAACCATAGAATAATATCACGGGGAGTTTTATTCTGCATAGCACCTCCAGTTCCCCCTCACTCATCACTCAGCGAGGAGGGCAAGGGGCACAATTTTGCGGGATGGCTTTAACAGAAGAGCCATTGGCTGTTATGTTATACCTCAAAAGGCCACAAATAACGATTTTTTGCCGGCCATGAACATCAATAGCATCGTTGCTCAGACTTACAATAACCTGCTATTCCGCGCCTTGCTCTTGATGCTTATTGCTCACCTAAAAAAAAGCAATTTGTGACCTTCCGAGGTATATACGAAAGGTATAGCGTATGAATTTGAAGGACTGGTTCTTTACTTGCTGACAAAAATGCCGGCTGTTAATAAAAGAAGGAATTCATATATAAATACAGCAGGATAGCTGTCGCCAAAGATAGCATAAGTAATTCCGCCGCCTACAACTGCAGGTACACCAAAAAAAACCAAGATTCCCAATTTCCTGCTTATATCCATTTCTATAAACCTCCTTTAATCTTTTTTACTTTGCCGTTTAAATTTGACTTTTTACAAGTTCATCATTCTAAAAAAAGAAACTAAAACTGTATTAATATAATGTAAAATCAGTATGTTAAAATTTAAATTAACATAATTGAAATCTTTATATCAATAAATTATAATCAAGTAAAGGAAAAAACATATAAATTGATTAGGTTTTACCATCATACAGCAATCCCCGACGCCTCATTTTTGAGCGACAGTTTTCCTTTACCATGTAAACGTTCGGTTAATTGAAACGGAATATGAGACCCAAAAAACCCAAATAGCGCCTGGATGCTGTATGACCGCAGGCATTTTCGCGCTTTCCCGGTCAGCGCTATCGGCTAAAGCATAAACCTGTCCCTCAAGCCTCTCATCGGTATTTTTTGCTGCGCCGGCAGATAGTTCTTGCTACTAATTGTGCTCTGGGTATCAGAGCGCAAAGAGTTGTATTAGGACGTATCGAACAAAATGACTGGAGGTTCGTACTTTTTAGACGACAGCGATTTATTTTTTTCTGAGCATGACATTTTTTCCTGTAGACAGGGTTTGTCATGTCCATATAAAAAATGTTTTTGTCCACAAAAAAATGTGATAAAAAATAGCAAAAGTCGCTGGTTTTGGACTAAATTCAAGAAAATGTTTACGAAAAGCGAAATCCTTACTTCGCTGTTTTAAGATATTCCTGGTTCAATCGGGAATTGCTGACTGTAGCGGCAAAATGGAAAGGTTTGCCAAGGTGCAGTTCTTGACCTTTCCATTTTCACGACAGCTTTCTCGGAGCAAAATGGCCAGCGGTGAATTACGATTTGGTACTGAAACGACATAAATGACTATATAAATATCAAGATATTTTTATAAATAATCATGTAGTTACATGACTGCAAAATTGCACTCAAAAATGAATGATAAGCCATATAACCTATTGTAATAATAACTCTTTTCCAAAATTTTAGGGAAATTTTGCGGGGAACTTCAGTTTAATAGGAGATAAAAATCGACCACTGGAAAAACCAGAGAGCCAACTTTTCAACAATTCACGCCTGTTTGTATACGCACGCCTGTCGCATACGCGACGCAGACATGGACACGCACAGACAGAAAAATCTGTGTAATCTGCGGATTAAAAATCTTTACAAAAAGATGATCATGATTTAAATATAGATCTCAGCCGCTATGGATACTGATATCAATTAAAAATATAAGAGGTTGATATGCAAGATAAAGTTACAATTGTTATTGCTACACGAAACAAAGGCAAACGATCTGAAATCAGTGATCTTTTAAAAGGCTTTCCCGTTGAGATCAAAGGGTTGGATGATTTTGGTACTATACCGCATATTGAAGAGGATGGAGATACTTTTGATGAAAATGCATACAAAAAAGCCAGTCTTACAGCAAGAATCCTGGGATTTCCGGCCCTGGCTGATGATTCAGGACTTTTAGTAGAAGCCCTTGAGGGTGCACCCGGAGTTCTTTCTGCTCGCTATGCAGGCGAAAATGCAACAGATGAACAAAGATGTCAAAAGCTTTTGCAGGAAATGGAAGGAAAGGCCAACCGCAAAGCAGCATTTGAATGTGTAATTTCCATTGCGGTTCCAACAGGGCCTGCTTTGACATACGAAGCTCGCTGCGAAGGATTGATTGCCGAGCAGCTTTCTGGATCAAATGGATTCGGATATGACCCTGTCTTCTATTATTCGCCCTTGAATAAAACTTTCGGCGAATTAACCATAGTAGAAAAAAGCCATGTAAGCCACAGAGGAAAGGCTTTAAGGGAATTTAGAGGTGAATTTGACAAGGTTATGATTTGGATCAAACAGCATATGCCTGTTTATGAGAGGAAGGGTGCAGCCTGACAGCCGAAAATCAATTCTTGAAGTAATATACAGCGGTCGCATGATAACGGCTCTTCTTATGGGCTTTAGCTGCGGTCTGCCGCTTCTTCTGACAATAACTGTCTTGCAGGCGTGGATGGAGGAAGAAGGGGTTGATCTAACTGTTATTGGGCTTATGGCTCTGGTAGGCCTTCCCTATACTCTAAAATTTCTATGGGCTCCTTTTCTGGACCATTACACTTTGCCTTTTCTTGGACGCAGACGAGGCTGGCTTCTAATAGCCCAGCTATTTCTGTTTTTTGCAATTATAGGTCTGGGGCTGACTGATCCCGTGGGGCATCCCTGGATGGTGGCATTTGCTGCATTACTTGTGACCTTTTTTAGTGCATCACAGGATATTGTTGTGGATGCCTACAGAAGAGAAGATCTTCCGGATGAGGAACTGGGACTTGGTTCTTCTTTTTATATAAACGGATACAGGGTAGGAATGTTGCTGGCTTCCGGCGGCGGTCTTATTTTGGCTGATCACATCAGTTTCTCCACGGTTTATCTGATAATGGCTGTCTGTATGCTTCCCGGCGTTTTAACAACATTTTTTGCTTCAGAACCCGAGATTGCTGCCGGAACTCCTGAAAGCTTAAAACAAGCGGTTCTATATCCACTGATAGATTACTTCAGCCGAAAGGAAGCCCTGTGGATACTGGCCTTCATCCTTTTTTACAAGATAGGCGATACCATGGCAAGCGCCATGACTACGCCGTTCTACCTTGACATAGGCTTTTCAAAAACAGAAATAGGCGCGGTCGTCAAACTGTTCGGTTTTTGGGCCACCATAATAGGCAGTTTGATCGGAGGCGTTTTAATGCTTCGACAGGGGATTTACCGCAGCCTCTGGATTTTTGGTTTTCTTCAGGCAATATCAACTGCGGGCTTTGCCATTTTAGCACGGATTGGCCACAGTATTTCTGCTTTGTCAACTGTTATTGCCTTTGAAAACTTTAGCAGCGGGATGGGTACGGCTGCTTATGTTGCATTTATGGCCAGCATAACAAATAAAAAATTTACAGCAACACAATATGCTCTTCTCAGCAGCCTTATGGGTGTTCCAAGGGTACTGGCATCGGCTCCTACCGGTTTTTTTGCCAAAAGTCTTGGCTGGGAAAATTTTTTCATTTTTTGTACACTTATTGCTGTTCCGGGAATGGTGCTTCTGTTAAAATTTGCATCATGGGATTCAGATGAACGAAGATAAAGAACTTAAACGAGCAGTTGAACTATACAAAAACCTGAACAGACAGAGAAAAGAAATTCTTTCTCTGCCTGCTGAAAAGGCTTTGGACCGTATTCTGGATTCACCTCAACCCGCAGCTATTGTTCATTCATTTCCGGAAGAAGATTTTTATTTTTTTATAAACGACATAGGGGTAGAAGATTCTCTTCAGCTTTTGTCTCTTGCCTCTGACAAACAGTGGGAATACATTCTTGATATAGAAGTATGGAAAAAGGATAGAATTAGCATAAACAATGTTACGAAATGGCTTGACCTGTTTATTAAGGCTGATTCGCAGCGTTGCCTAAGATGGTTTTTAAATAAAAAAACTGAATTCATTGAATTTTATCTTTTTAAGAACATTGAGGTAAAGATAAGGGAACACGACCAGGATCCGTCAATTTTTGGTGATGACTTTTTTACTCTTGATGATGTTTTTTACATAAGATTTGTTGATTTACCTTTAGGCGCTGAATCAGACAGCAATTTTATAAAAATTCGCAATGAAGTTCTGTCTAAATTTATAGACAGGCTTGCAGGCTATGATCACAACATTTATCAGAATGTTTTGATAGAAGCTTTTAGTATTATACCATCTGAATATGAAGAAGAGGCTTTTAGATTGCGGAATGTCAGGCTTGCGGAAAAAGGTTTCCTGCCGTTTGATGAAGCAATAGGAATATATCAGCCTTTAAAACCAGAGGCTTTAAGCGAGCAGAGCGCAAAAATTATTACAGAAAATTCTGAGCAGAGGTTGTATATTCCCGTTCCTCATTATTCAACAGAAATGCTCAAAGAAAACAGCCTTCTTACAGACTTTTTAAAAAAGATAGAGAAAGATGATGTTTTGCAGCAGATTCAGGTCGAGTTGGCAGGTCTGGCAAATCAGATAATAGTTGCTGACCAAAAAGTAATTAAGAATAAAGAGGAGTTAGGCGATATAGTAAAAAAAACCTGTGCATATATAAGTATCGGGCTGAAACGATTAACGAAAAAAAGCAATGACCTCGACGAAAATCATGCTGTTGCATTGATACAGAGATTGCCGCTTTCCAAGATTTTCAGGGTGGGATACGGACTTGTCCTGGAGCTTAAATGGCGGGCTGAAAAATGGCGCAAAATTAGCTGGTTTGAAAAAAACAGACTGCCTCTCAGCTTTTGGGGAGAGGGGTGGATAGGTGTTCTGGGCGGACTATTGATAAAGAGGCCGCTTTATTATGACAATTACAAGACAGACTTACTGTACAGGGAATTTTATTCTATTGAAGATATTAAGCATACTGAAAAAGTATTAAATGAAATTATAGCTTTTGACAGACTTCTTTCTCATATAACAGTAAATCTCGCTCCTCCTTATAGTGGTTCACTTACCTGTAAAAATTTAGTGTTGACTCTCTGGGCAAGACATCATCTTGGTATTTCAGATGGTTTTATCCCGCTTAATATTGATGAGTTTAAGATATTTTTTGATAATCTCTGGGAATCAGGCGCAACGCAGCGTAAAATAAACATATTAATGAAAGAATCCTTTTTAAAATGGCTTTCAGAAAGAACAGGTCTTGACCCTTATGATATCAGCAGGGAACTTGGGCAGACAATGGAAAATCTTTTCAGCGAGATTGAAAGCGAATATGGTTCGGTTTCAAAAAAAGATCTAAATTCAAAATACATACATCTTTTTATAACGAAGTAACTCAGCAATTCTCATTATGGAATTTGCCAAAGTTAACTCTTGAAGATGTTTTATAAAAGTCGAGCAATGAAACAAGCGGCGTTTTTACTTGTGTTATTCGCATTATTCCCATAGACTTCTTGCTCAGAGGTATAGTTGGGGAAGTTATTTCGTCCCCGTTCCTTAATAAAAAATGTGTGTATTTTTAAATGAAATAACTTGCTGACAATATTGAAAAATTAGGTGTAGTCAGTAATTGCGCGCCAAGATTTAAAAAATCTGTTTTGAAATCAATATGTTACTGTTGTTTGCTTGGGGAACTTCAGATTAATCTGTGGTTTCGCCAAGAGTTGCTGTGATGTTGTAATTACAGCTTTACAATCCCCATAGATAATGGTAGATAATTATTTGCTGATTGGAGCAGTCCGGTCCAACAAAGTTTTATCCATCATCCATCATAGAAAACGTATCGTCAGAGCTTTTCAAACTGTTTCTGCCAACCTGGCTTTTTCATTTCAGTATTCTTTGTTCTGCGGGACAATGGATAAAATTCTATGAGTTATATTCTTAATGTAGATAGTTGCTTGGCAATTTGCGAAGTTGCGGACTATTTTTTTCTCCAGCAATGTATACTGTAAGATATTGAACAATTAGCGAAAGGAAATAAATTTGAAGCATAGCTACCCTAAGAATGAATGTGTGACCACCGCATTACTTCTTGCTGCCGGCATAGGTAGCCGCCTGTATCCCTTGACGCGGAATGAGCCTAAATGCCTAACAATAGTCAATGCCATGTCGATACTTGAACGTCTGATCTCCAGTCTGAATCAGCATGGTTTCAAACGTCTGGTTGTGATCACTGGACATCTTGAAAATCATATAAGGGATTTTTTGGGAAATCAGGTAGGTAACATCACAATTGATTATATTTTCAGTCCGTTATACAAGACGACTAATAATATCTATTCTCTCTGGATGGCACGTGAAATTATTAATGAGCCATTTCTGCTGCTCGAAAGCGATCTTGTTTTTGATGAATCACTTTTGGATGCCATGCTGTGTCCTGACAGAATAGCTGTTGCAAAGATGCAACCCTGGATGAATGGGACATGTGTTACAATCAATCAATCTCAACAGGTTAAAGCATTTTTGATGGGCAACACATATTCCTTTGGTGAGATCAAATATAAGACTGTTAATATTTACAGCATTTCACTTACTTCGTGGCATTGTATTGTAAAAGAATTAGACCAGCATATTTCAGATGGCAAAGTAAATGACTATTACGAAACCGTATTTGCGGACATGATTGCTGATGGCAGCCTCACTTTTAAAATTGTTTCTTTTGACGGCAAACCATGGTATGAAATAGATACCATTGAAGATTTGGCAGAGGCTGAAAAACTATTTTCATCAGACAATTATACGCGTACGGAAAGTGTTACGCTTTCTCCGCCCGATTTTTTAAACATTCAATTGATCAATGCTGCAATATCCCCATAGGAGGCTGTCCGAGAATGGCTATTTTGCGCAATCTCTGCGTCAGGCGAAGATTTTGTGGTACGCAGTGAAGCTTTAGCGCTATCCTCAAAATACTCAATGTATTCCTCTGGTTAAAATCTTCGCCTTCCTTGACCTTGCAAAAAATTTCTCATTCTCGTATAGCCTCCTGTGAAGCAACAGGAATCTTAAATGTCACAAAATAATTATAAAACTCAATCCGAAAAATACGAATTCATCTCCGGCCAACATGGTGGTTACTATCGGCATAATTTTATAGATCATGCCTATCTTTATAATCTTTATTTCCCGCCAGAGGCTATTTTTACAAATCTTAAAGATCAAATTCACGACCTTGTTCTGAATTATCCGATGGCACAGAATGCTCTTGCCGGGCTTATTGGCAAACTAATTGACCAACCTGCTGAAAGAATTGTTGTGGGCAACGGAGCTGCGGAACTAATAAAAATAGTATCCGGTCACATATCAGGCAAGTTAATCATTCCAGTGCCTTCTTTCAATGAATATGCAAATGCAGCGCCTTCAGGCAAAGTAGTTGAGTTTCCTCTTGAATTTCCATCCTTTCGGATAGATGTAGATAAATTTGCTGCAGAAGCGATCAGGGTAAAGGCTGATGTAGTTGTTGTGGTAACGCCTAACAATCCAACATCTATGTTAATTCCCAAGCCTGATCTCATTCGGCTTGCAAAAAAACTTGAAACTCATGACTGCATGCTGATTATTGACGAATCATTTCTGGATTTTGTAGAGAACCCGGATCAAATAAGTATGGAACAAGAAATCGAAAATTACCCGAATATGGCAATTTTTAAAAGCATGAGCAAAGCCTACGGTATCTGTGGGCTCAGGATCGGTTATATGCTGACTGCAAATTCGCAATTTGCTGAAGCTGTAAGAAACGGCGTACATATTTGGAATATTAACGGATTTGCAGAAGAATTTCTGCGGCTTTTACCCGATTACAAACAGGAATTTATTGAAAGCTGTAAACTAGTTCGAACAGACAGAAACAACCTGTATAAAAAACTTTGTGGTATAGAAGGTATGACTGTTTTCAAACCTGATGCAAACTTTATTTTTTGTCGTCTGCCCGATAATGTGCAAAGCGCTCCTGAAATTACGAAAAAATTATTTATTGAATATAATATATACATAAAGGACTGTGTGGACAAAACTCAACCGGATTCTGACCGTTATGTTCGGATTGCCAGCCGTACAGAAGCAGAGAATTGTAAATTGGTTGAAGCATTAATTGATGTAATGGATTTAAAAAACTAAAGAAGCATAAAAATAATGACAAATCCCGAATCTCAACAACCACATCAGCCCACAATGCTTTTTTTTGCCAGGGATCTTCCCAATATCTGTTCGCTTGCAGGCCTGTTATGTGCAGTGCTTGGTATTTATTACGCTATTTTGGGCAATTTCCATGTTGCGATGATTGGAGTTCTGTGGGCTGTTTTATTTGACTGGGCTGACGGAATCATTGCTCGACAAATGACGGGGCGAACAGATTACCATCGAGCCTTTGGGGGCCAGCTTGATTCACTGATAGATATTGTAAGTTTTGGAGTATTCCCTGCTGTTTTTCTTTTAAGCTACGGCAAGTTCAGTCCATGGTTCCTGCCGGGAGCATTTCTTATTGTCGCCACCAGTGCTATACGATTGAGTTATTTCAACATTTTCGGCCTGATTGACGATAAAACTTACATGGGGCTGGCATTAGACAACAATGTTGTTATTCTTGCTTTTGTGTTTTTGTTTGAAGGCTTTATTAATTACACGGTTTTTTCAATAATTCTTTATGCACTATTGATGGTATTTCCGGTGCTTAATTTAGCCCCTGTACGAACGCCTAAATTTGCCGGAAAATGGTTTTATGCTCTTATAGTTTACACTTTGGTATTGACGGTTATTTACGGTTGGATGCAGTGGAACAGAGTATAATTGCAATCAATCCGAGAAAGTATATGAACAAATATCAACCACTCAGGAAATGCATATCAAGTAATGACAAAGAGTTAATAATTTACGGGACAGATTCCTTAACAGCTCGCCCGAAGGGCGCTAAGTTCCTAGTGAACGAGTTGAATGTCAGGGTTCGGGCCAAGATCAAAAGATATATCAGGTTAGGGAAAAGTCGGCCAGCCAGTTGTGCGCTGAGCGTATCTCCGTTCCGTCCGGATAAGTTTTTTCCCTGTCAAGCTTTTTGACGATCTGTACTTTTTTTGCCTTGGGAAAGTATTTCCCAAAAATCGAAAAGTTCCTGCTCAGAGCGCTGTCTGCCCATTTCACCTCTATCATCAAAAAGGGCGCCTCATTCCTGGTGATAAAAAAATCAATTTCTCTGCTATCTTTTGTCTTGAGATAATAGAGCTGCGCCTGCTCTCCATAACAATCCTCAATATAATGGATTTCTTTCAATAAAGCGCTTGCAGTCAGGTTTTCCAATTTTATGCCAAAATCTCCGATAACCTGTCCTGTATCATAAAAATAATACTTGGGCGCTTTAAGAATGGAGCGAGCGATATTTTTGTGAAATGGTCCGATCCTGAAGATGATGTACATATTTTCAAGTATTGTCAGCCATCTCTTCACTGTCTTATCGGAACACTGGAGATCCCGCGCCAGCGAGTTGTATGAAACAGGGCTGCCGACTCTTTTGCGTAATAATTGGATAAGAGTTTCAATAGATGTAATTTGCTGAACATTTTCAAGATCAACAAGATCCTGTTTTAGGATGATGTCCAGATGTGATCGTTTCCACCTGTTATAAAATTTTGTGCTTCCTTCGAGATAAGGTTCAGGGAAACCTCCTGTATCAAGCAATCGGTCCAGAACTGCCTGAAGATTATCAGGATTATTTATTTTTTTGATTTCCTTCAGGTCAAAAGGATGCAGCCGGAACTGAAAAAAGCGTCCGGCAAGAGAATCTCCGACCTTCCTGTATGTATCCAGTTTGGCACTGCCTGTAACAATTATCCGGGGCTGGACGCCTTCAGTATCATAAATACCTTTGAGCCATGATTTCCAGTTTTTTAGTTTGTGAAGTTCGTCGAAAATAATAAGATCTTTTGATCTGTCCCATGATCTTTCGATAAGACCTAAGCGGTGTTCCGGATTATCAAAATTGAGATAATCAAAATTACTGCTCAGCATTTTTGACAAGGTCGTTTTGCCGGACTGTCGTGGGCCTGTTAACAGGACAATCTTTTTTTTTAAATCGTCCAGAATATAATTTGTCAGATATCGTTTCATACAGACTTTTTAAGCCCTCATTCCGAGTTAGTCAAGACTTTTTCGTAGTTCATGCCGATATGCCTATTCTTGGCACAAATTGCAAATTGATGGGGGCGCTGGGGCAATCTCCTAATATTCATATTGACAATATATATAAAATGGTATTATTATTATTTATAATATCAATAAAAGAGGCTGCCAACTTGTAAACACATACTTGAGAATATGATTGATAACCTTGAAAATATCTTAATGGACCAACGGGAACTATTTGAATCAAAAAGGAATTGGATTATAAGAGATATTGATTTTAAAAAATATATCAAAACATCACATATAACTATTATATCAGGGATAAGGAGGAGCGGGAAATCTACTTTATTACGACAATTTGCCGAAACATATAAGGATTATTATTATATAAATTTTGATGACGAACGGCTGATAAATTTTACTGTACAAGATTTTGCGGACATGATGATGTTGTTCCAAAAGCAGTTTTCAGCAAGGACGGTTTTTATTGATGAAATACAAAACATTGAAGGTTGGGAAAGATTCATTCGTCGAATTCACGATGAAGAGTATAAGACTTTTATAACAGGCTCTAACGCTAACTTATTAAGTTCAGAACTCGGAACTCATTTAACCGGGCGGTATTTAAAAGTTGAACTGTTTCCTTTTTCGTTTAGTGAGCATTTAAGGTATAATAAATTGAGTTATCAAAAGCTTACAACAAAAGTTAAAGCTTCTATCCTCAAACTTTTTGACTCATATCTGATTCATGGCGGCATGCCGGAGTATTTGAAATATGGAGAAGAAGAATTTCTGTCCCGTACTTATGCAGACATCATTTACAGAGATATTATCTAAAGTGGACCCCATGTCAAGACCGATTTTTAGTTTTTTTTAGTTACATGTTTCAAAAAAATAAACCTGTTGAATCCAAAAAATACATCGCTAAAATGCTTCTCCTTTC
>JAJSZP010000067.1 GCA_030262775.1 Deltaproteobacteria bacterium
TATAGTTAATATATTATATATTTACAAGTGGTTATCATTTTTTATGCGATTTCGGCCATTATTAACTCCGTTCTATAAAATACGCCGAAAAGCCATAATTAGAATTGCTGAATATCGATTGACTGTGTGCTAACTAATATTTATAAAGGTGATGCTTAAAATGCAGCATGAAATGGGCGGGGTCGGTTGCATCTCAAAACCGAGACATTACGACTCCTATGGTCAGTATTGTTTTTCGAAGGATTTTTATGTTTCCAAGAATTTCAAAAATGAAGAAAAAGTCGGGCATCTATGAGTAGTTAGTTATTAGCGAGTCAATTCGCGTAAAGGGATCGACGACCAGGAACATAGCGAATTGGGGCAACATAAAACGGTTCAGTAACAAGGACATCAATAGTCTGATTGACGGACTAATCAAGATTTTCAAAGTAGAAAAATATGCTCTCTCAGAGCAAATCCAAATAGTTGAATCCCTATAGCATGGAAACATTATTCTCTGGCGGAAGCTGTGGGATAAAATCAGCAATTCACGCTTATGCCTGAAACCAGCATGAACAATGGGTTTCAAGATTGAGCTTTCGTACACTTTTTTACCAAAATGATGTCATAGCTAAGTCATACCAAATTTGAGCGGGAATTGCTGCACATGCCACAGAAAACGTTTAATGAATTGATCCGCTGGCAGAACCATCTCTTTCCATACTTTACTCTTATCTTTCTCCTTGTTGTCTTTGAAGGAGAACCAAATTTCTCCATCAGCAATTGAAATAATTCGATGATTACTGATGGCTATGCGATGAGTATATCTTCCGGTATATCGAACTACTTCTTCTTAAATGTTGCGCTAAATTTAAGTCAATTGATGTAATGTGTTATAAGATAAAGGTTTGCAAGCATTCTGTTATGTAAAAACCTCTATCTACTATGTTTGATTAAAACAATTCGTTTAATACCTTATTGTATAAGGTTCTACAGCTTTTAGAATTTTTGGAAAATATAGTTTATTTAAGATATTTATGCTTAATATAATACAATAACTACAGATAGTTATTTGGTATTATTTATTTAAACTCACTATTTTTAGGTTTTTATAATGATTTATATCTTAAAATCCTTATAAGTTTAACCGCATATATATTTATAAGATTTCCACATACGCCTTGAAATTAAATGATATTGAATTGGGTAACGTTTTTTCGTTGTAATGCCACACCTGTTTTCTCAATCAAGACACAAGTTGGCTAAGGCCCCCAAGAGCTGAGAAGCCATATACTTTGGGCTTGATCCAGTGCCAGAAAATTTCTACAGGATTATATTCAGGCGAATAAGGAGGCAAGTAAAACAAGTGGATATTCTTGTGTCGCCGCAAAAATATTTTGGTCTTTTGGGATTTGTGAATGCTGGCATTATCAAGAATTATCGCAATTTCCTTTTTTTAAACCAACCTCTAACCAGGTATGGTTCGGTTGAAAAGTGAGATTCATCAAGTGCGTATGTTTCTGTTTCTCCCCTGGAGAGCATAGCTTTGATTCCTTCTATCATAGATTGAATCCTTTTCGCCTTTTCCTCCTTTGCAGGTGCGCGAGCGGGAACAGTTTTAGCTGGCCGCTTATAGCTGTACCCCATGGAATTAAGAGCACGAATAACTGTATCGTTGCTGACTGACAGGTTGAGCTTTGTTGCTGCATCATAGACAATCAATGGCACTGACCAGACATGATCCTTATAGCCATACTCAACAGGGGAGCTATTCAAAATTTTACGAATATGTTCCTTAATCTTTGAGCGCTTTTCATCTGGTCGACCAGGAGAGTACTTGCGACCCAGCCCTTTTATGCCAGACGCATTGTATCGCTTTAGCCAATCTCGAACCGTATGAGGATTCCGCTTCAAGGTTTTAGCAATTTGGGAAACTTTTTTCCCTTGAGAACTGAGTAGCACCATCAAGGCTTTCTCGGAATCTTTCGATGAGGCCAAGCTACGAAACCGCTCTATGTCTTTTTGTTGTTTTTTGTTTATGGAAACCTTTAATGTTCGGCATATTGGCCTTGACAGCGGATCAACTGTTTCGTTTTGTCACATAGGATAACATAAGGCAAGTAACGAGCGCAATAATCAAACCCAAAAATGGGGTTAAGGGATAACTATGCGCTAAAAATGACAAAATTTGGCGAAATCAAGAAAGAACTGCCTTGAGAATTGTAATCAAGGGCAAGGAAGGCGAATGTATCAATTATTCCTTCCGCAGATGGATGTTTCTGCAAGAGACTCACCTGTTAGCGAGGCTCTTTCAAGCACATCTTCAAGATCAAAACTAAGGAGCTTTTGATCCCTGACTATGACCTTTCCGGCAATAATAACATCCTGGACATCCGAACCACGTGCGGAATACACAATATGTGACACCGGGTTGTACATTGGAACAAGGTGAGGTTTATTAACATCAATAACAATAAGATCTGCCTGTTTGCCGGTTTCCAGAGAGCCTGTTTCATTATCAAGACCAAGCGCCCCTGCCCCATCAATTGTCGCCAGTTTAAAGACTGTCTTTGCATCCATGACTGTCGGATCAAGGATATTAACCTTGTGGAGTTTCGCAGTAACATCCATCTCATTGAAAAGATCAAGGTCGTTATTGCTCGCATTCCCGTCTGTGCCAAGTCCGACTTTTATTCCTGCCTCTAAAAATTTAATAACCGGAGCAATGCCGGAAGCCAGCTTCATTTCACTTTCTGTGCAAACCGAAACTTTGGCGCCGCTATTTGCAATTATATCAATATCATCATCATCCACCCATATTGAATGAACAAGCAAAGTGTTATTATCCAGTATACCGATACTATTGAGGTACTTGATTGGAGAAAAATTTTTTTCAGAAAGAATACGATTTCTCTCGTCTTTTGTTTCCGCTACGTGAATCTGAAAAAGCAGATTTTTTGACAATGCAGCATGTTTTGCTTTTTTCAAAGTTGCTGCAGAACAGGTATATGGTGAATGGCAAAATATTGAGGGGGTTATCATCAATGATTTATTATACCATTTATCAGTAAATCTGATCGCTTTATTAACATTATCTGACGGTTCCGGCACTCCCGGGGCAGGAAAGTCTATAACACCCTGCCCGAGTATTGCTCTCATGCCGGAATCAAAAACCGCCTTTGCCACTTCATCTTCGAAAAAATACCCGTCACAGCACGTGGTTGTACCGGACAGTATCATCTCCGCACATGATAAAAAAGACCCGAGCCTGACAGTTTCGGCTTTAATATGCTTTGCCTCGGCAGGAAAAATATGTTCATTCAGCCAGGTCATTAAGGGCAGATCATCAGCAAGTCCCTTAAATATAGACATCGGAAGATGGGTATGTGTATTTACAAGGCCGGGCATTATAATCCCGCCTTTAGCATCTATTATCTCCATGGCCTTTGGAATCAGAGAGCCCGCTCTCCCGGGTTCAATCCGTTCCAGCCGCCCATTTTTTATACATACAATGCCATCTTTAATAATATCAAAATCAGGGTTTACCGTAACTATTGTACCGTTGTATATAACAATATCAAAACTCATAATTCAAGTTTCGGGCCTCTTATTTCATCTGCAATAATCTTAATCTCCTCAATTATATCTTCGAGTTTCAAAGTTAAAAGTCTGCCGTCTTCCATGACTATTTTCCCGTTTATAATAGAGGTTGTAACATCGCTCCCTTTTACTGCATAAACAAGATGAGAAATCGGGTTATACATCGGCGTGAGATGGGGCTTATGTGTATCAATAATTATAATATCCGCCCTTTTTCCGGGCTCAAGAGAGCCGGTTATATCATCAAGCCCAAGTGACCTTGCCCCGTCAATAGTGCACATTTTAAGCACAGTATATGCATCCATAACAGTCGGGTCAAAAGTGTTTACCTTGTGCAGCTTGGCTGCGGTATCCATTTCCAGGAATATATCCAGATCATTATTGCTTGCGCATCCATCTGTTCCAAGCCCAACACAAACTCCAGCCTTTAACAATTCTGGGATCGGAGCAATGCCTGATGCAAGTTTCATATTGCTTTCAGGATTATGGGAAACTTTAACATCAAAACGCTGCAAAAGAGAAATATCTTCATCTGTAAGCGCAACACAATGGCAGGCAAGAAGATTCGGCGACAACACATCAAGATCTGCAAGGAATCCAACAGGTGTAACGCCATGCTTTTTTTTGCTTGTTTGGATTTCGCTTTCAGTTTCCGAGACATGAATGACAAGTGGAATATTATTCTTTTCCGCAAGAAAAGAAGCTCTTTTAAGAAGATCAGGCGAACAAAGGTAAGGAGAGTGAGGTTCGACAGCAATAGTTATCAGAAGGTCATTTTTCCACTTTTCAATAAGCATTTCTGTATATGCAAAGCCATTCTCAATCGGGCCATAATTGGGTGAAGGGAAGTCGTATAGTACTTCGCCCACCACCGCCCGCATCCCGGCATGTTTTGCCGCACAGGCAACAGCATCTTCAAAAAGATACATATCACAAAAACAGGTGATCCCGGAACTTATCATCTCCGCACAGGCAAGAAGAGTTCCACAATAAACTTTTTCATAATCAAGCTTTGCCTCTGCAGGAAATATATAATCATTCAGCCAGGTCATTAAGGGCAAATCATCTGCAAGGCCCCTGAAACATGTCATTGCTGCATGAGTATGAGTATTAACAAGCCCAGGCATAATTATACCTCCACGGGCATCTATAATGCGTGATGCATTCCATGATGAAAAATCATCAGCAGATCCTATGGCAACAATTTTTTCACCCTCTATGGCAACAGCGCCGTTTTTGATCTGTGTGCCCCTTGAATCCATAGTCAGCAATGTTCCGTTTAAAACCAGCATATCAGATGAATTCATAGTAACTTATCACCTTTCCAAAACTATATCCTGCCTACAACATCATTAATTATCGTTTCAAGCCTGGGAGCGGCTTTCTCCGCCACACTGATAATTTCTTCAATAGTTGCAGGAACAGGCTCGTCAGGATCATTAATGTTGGTAATCATCGACAGGCACAGCGCCCTCATTCCTCCATGCACAGCCGCAATTACTTCCTGAACAGTTGAGAAACCAACAGCTTCCGCACCTATGGTCTTTAAAAAACGCACTTCTGCCGGAGTTTCAAGAGACGGTCCCGTTAAGCCTGCATATACACCTTTCTGTATTCTTATACCTGCCTTGGAGCCGGCATCTTCCGCAAGCAAAGCAAGCTTTTCATCATATGCTCTGTTCATGTCGGGGAATCTAATACCCCAACTGTCTTCATTGGGCCCAATAAGAGGATTTGAGCCGGTAAGATTAATATGATCTTTGACAATCATTATGTCCCCGGCCTTAAAGTCAGGATTGAGTCCCCCGGCTGCATTGGAAAGAATCAAGATTTTAACACCAAGCTCCTGCATAACTCTTACTGGAAAAGTAACATCTGCCGGAGAGTAGCCCTCATAAAGATGAAACCGGCCCTGCATGGCAATAACAGGTTTTCCATTCAAGCCACCAAAAAGAAGCTTCCCCAAATGTGCCTGAACTGTCGAAACAGGGAAATGGGGGATATCCTTGTAATTGAACGAGACATCAATATCTATTGAGCCCAAACTATTGCCAAGGCCTGTCCCTGCAAGAATGCCTATTTCAGGTGACTTGTTAATGAGAGCTTTCAGGTATTCTGCCGTCTCAACTGCTCTGAGCTTATAGCTTTTCATACCAATTCTCCAAACCCGAATTTCCATTTGTTTTGAACCGCAAAACTTAGAACAAGGAATAGGGCTCGGTAAAAAATAATTTGGTATTTTTGCATCCCGACTTTACCATATCTTTCATTGATCTTCATTCGCACCTGATCTTATATTTTTACCCCAGTCTTCAAGTTCTGCTCCCTGATACTCCTCCTGCCGGATGGTGAGGTCCATGTTGATCACGAGCCCTGAATGCTTCTTGACTTCGCTGTCTTTCCTCAACTTTAAGTGGCGTTCCCGAGCTGCATCTAAATCCTCCAATGCCTTTTTCAAGGCCAATCCAATGGCATTGCTTTTATTTATCTGTCCGGGTTTAAATTCAGGTCGAACACCATCCTCGGCGATGTCCTCAGTAAAATGCGCAAGCTGTTTCATCTTTTCCATGGCCTGGTCCATGATTTTCCAGCCCATGTTTTCATCTTGCTGGAAAACCCAGGAAGTGCGAAGATGCTGCAGCATCTCCGTATATTTACTTGTGACCTCTGCCTGCAGCTTATCTAACAATTCATTAGGCAATTCACTTTCTTTTCCAGGAAGACCTGCCGCTTCTTCCGGGCTTAACTTATCCAGTTTTCGTTGAAACTTCCTGGCATGGATGGCAGATTCCCAAGCCTCTCTCAGGAGGACACGCCTGATGTGAAGATCATCAACTTTATTCACTTCTTCGTTGTAATGAGGTATCAGTTTCTCCTCGTATTCGATGTAGGATCTAAGCATCGTAGCTCGGCTGGTCGGATCATAGGGGTATGGAGCAGGTGTAAAGTTGGGCTCACCTCCCAGTTTGCCTATGATCATCCCCAGCCAGTGCATATGCCACATTTCCTCCCTGGTGATGGAAAGGAGGCTAGCACCCAGAGGCGTGTCTTCTCCTTCCATGTAACCATGAACGAGATAGCGTATGATGGCTGCATGCTCATCCGCGATATCTCTGTTTAACATATCAATCAATGCCTGTTTTTCCAATGGAAACCTCCTTGCGGTGATTTGATACCTGAATCTTGCATTGTATATGAAAGCCTCTAACTCGTGCAAAATTCAGGCGATAAGGAACACTTTACAGTTCCGTTTGTTTGCGCAATGACAATTATGTTTTCCACAACCCGTGCAAATTGCAATACTCACGGGATGTCACATCTTCTGCCTCAATATCAAACGTTGCTTCCGGTACATCTCCAGGTTTTAAAAACTGACGATAAGCCTTCCCTTCCGCGATGATTTCGATCCATTCGATATAATGTTTTTCCTCCATTGGATGTGCAACGCTCCCCACCTTTACCCTGGCGCCGCCTGCCGTCTTTTCCACCACTGGCACATGCTTATCCTTAGCAGCATCCACAGCGTTTTCCTTACGGAGTACCATGGGCTGTCCACAGCACACAAGCTCTCCAGCACCTTCGTGGAGGACTTCTACGATGTTACCGCAGACTTCGCACTTGTAAATCCAGAGTTTCCTGGTCATGGTTCTTTCCTCCTTTGCAGATTTGTCATTTTATCTTGTGTTCCTTATGTTTGTGTTTTGGAATGCCCATTTCAAACACCTTTTACATATACCTCGAAAGGCCACAACTTGCGATTTATGACCTTCCGAGGTATAAAGATTTATCAAGAGATCTTTTCAGGTTTCCATACCTTCCATACCTTGCCCGCCAGATCCGGCCCGGGTTTAAGAGTCGGCTTTCCTGGCTGCCATCCGGATGGAATAACTTCTCCTGTTTCACGAACATGCTGAAACGCCTGAACCTGACGTATTAGTTCCGCAACATTCCTTCCCACCGGAGGAGATAGAACCTCCATGGCCTGGATAATCCCGTCTGGATCAATAATGAAACGCCCTCTAATATTTACTCCTGCATCCTCGTCATAAACTCCATAGAGTTTTCCCACCTTGCCCCCTGCGTCGGAAAGCATCGGGTAGGGAACACCACTCTCTATCATTTTGGATAGCTCCTCTTCCTGCCAGATTTTATGACTGAAAACACTGTCCACGCTCATTGAAAAGACTTCAATTCCCAATTTTTTGAGTTTTTCATAATTGGCGGCAACTGCCGTCAGTTCTGTAGGTCAAACAAAGGTAAAATCCCCGGGATAGAAACAAAGCAGTACCCATTTACCCAAATAGTCGGAAAGTTTGATCTGCTTCATTTTTCCCTCGTGAAACGCCGGCGCCTGGAAATCCAGCGCTTTTTTTCCCACTTGTGCGTTCATTTTTATTATCTCCTTTTCTTTTGTTTGCTTGTCTTTATCTGAAGAAGAATATCCCACAGGATTTCCTGTTGGTTTTGCACATCCCACGTCTATTTCTTCACCCATTTAATGGCGCCTCCTTTATTGCTGGATATTGGCCTTACATCTCAAACCTCCGGCCAGCTTCTTTATTTCATCAAGATCTTTGGTCATGGCTGCCCATCCATACCAGTAAGCATAATCGGGATTAGCATGAAAAACCCCCTGATATGTCCTCATTCTGTGTTTCATGTACATCTTGAATAGTACCTGTTCGATGTAGGAACCCCCGGTTTGGTAAAAATGTAAAAAGTCGGGATAGGCGTAAGTGTAATGTGCCGGTTTCTTCACAATGCCGTCTTTGTACAGGTCAGCTACAATGTTTATAGCTTCCGCCATTAAGCGATCCGCTTTTTTGATCATCTGATCGCCTTTGTCAAGCTCTCCCCTTGCATATTTTTCAGAATGGCACTTTTTGCAGGTTTTTATCATCTTTTTCCGTTCGGCCTGCCAGTCAGTTTCGGTCAGCCGTGCCAGATCAGCAGCTTTAACGATATCCAGACGGGCAGTGGGTTTTCCCTCCGGATCTAATACCCCAAGCGCTTTAAGAATTGTGGTCTGGTCTTCTGCCCATTGTTTATCTTCCGGCAATGGAAGCCTTACAGCCAAAAAACCCCAGGCCACTTTGTTGGTATGGGTTCCATTGGGTAGATGACAGAACTGACAGGTAGGAGCAGCCGCGTCTTCGGGTAGTCTTCCATTTTCCTTTAGCTGGTATCTAATTCCGTGTTTGGAGCTTTCATACATCTCCCACTGAGGGTGGTCGTAGCCCATATGGCATGTCCGGCATGCTTTGGGATCCTGAGCCTCTTTTTTAGAGAATGTATGCCGTGTATGACATTCATCGCAGGAATTTGTCCGGTAGGTATAACCTTTGTCCCGTAACTCTTTTTTCTGGGCTTCTGACTTTACCCCCATATTATGGCATCCGCCGCAGCCTTTTCCGCCTTCCATCAGTTCATCGGGCTCCATATGGGTAACAGGCAGAGCATTCAATGATGTCCAGCCCAAATTGTGTTTTCCTTTAGTGAATTGATTAAACTGTTCCTCATGACACTCCGCGCAGGTATTCTCGTCAGGCATCCTGGCTAAATGAACGGTTTTTTTACTCTTGTGCCCGGATCCATGACAGATATTACAGGCAACATCATTATTACTATGTTTACTGCTCTGCCAATCCTTGACCAACAGTGGTGTTACTGTTTTGTGGCACCCAATACAGACTTTTCCCTCTTCTGCTGAAGCAATGCCTGCCATAAATAGCAGCGTAATCAGGGAAGCGAAAAAAAATACAAAAAATCTCTTCATACATAACCTGGTTTACAAAACTCACCAAAACCAGTGAGTTTTGAAGGTAGCCTTTCTCTACCTGATTAATACAAGTATATTAGACCACTTGGTCTTTAAACGTAGCTGCTCACTTTACACACAACAGGATAGCTTAATTATCAGACTGGTACTGGAGCAGCCAACAAATAATTTGTTGATTTTTAGGACATTGCATTTATAGAAACCTCATACCATTATTTGCTTCCTGGGGCAGGTTCAAAAGCTTTCTAACTTTTTGATCGAACCTGCCCACTCTTACTTGAACCCTTCTATCGCCCCGCAACATTTTTGCTCTCAGGCTTCTTTTTCTTTTAGATTTTCTAGACACAATAATATCTTCTTCGATAAACAATTATTCCATAGATATTATCCATTAGCTGAACAAAAATTACGGCCCCTGCGCCTATTAGAAGTAAACCTGTTATGCCCATCATTCCCGACAAACCTATCATCGCTGCCACTGGAACCCAGCTCGCTTTTGTTAAAAGATATGCTCCATACAGGTGTGTTCCCGCTGACATGCCTACTGTAGCTGTAACAACTATAGCATCTCCAGTTTCCCATGCTGCCAAAGCTGCGTGTGCTCCAGTAGAAACAATATTATCTACTGATGTTGAGGTTGCCCCCCCCATTGGTAATCTCACCCAGGTTTCCTTGAATCATGTATGCCGCTGAGTCCATATCTTTATCCAGTACAATCCAGCCTTGTCCTGACCACTCTCCTATTGTAATTCCATTTTGAGGTATCATTGCTATATATCCAGCATGTACATAAGAACGAATATGATCTTTCACTGCATCTTCAGCAGTAATTGCTGAAAGATTGGTTTCCAATGTTTCTGCATCATCTATGATATGTATAGACATTCCCTGGTCTAAAGCTGTTTGAAAAATTTTTCCTGTTGATACAGATTCAATATTGTAAAGTATTTCAAAAACCAAATGCTCAGCATTACTTCCAATTGATCCATAAGCAATAAACCATGAATTCTCATTTTCTTCATTTTCCTCCAGAGATACTGGAGTTACAACATTTCTTACGATATCAACACCATTTCCGCCTTTTTCTATTTTTGCAACCTTGCCGGTTTCATCAACAAAACTTTTGATTTCATTAAATGTAAAGCCCATTGAAATCTGTCTTGTACACTCTACACTTAACGACCTTGAGGCAAAGTCCGAAAACCCGTCTATCATTCCAAAATACAGCAACCCAGCTAAATAAAGACTTTCATCTATCATTTCATCAGACATTGGCTCATCAGGCGGTAATGCCTCCATTTGAGCTTCAAAACTCTCGGTTAATTCTTTCACTTTTTCTAAAGAAACTTTCTGTATTGCCATTACAATATTGTATCTTGTTCCTGCTGTTAGATTTTTGGCAGAAACCTCCCATTCTCCATCAGTTCCAGGTCTTTGAAATTCAATACTTACTTCCTGATTGCTTTTTCCTAAAGTAGTCTTTGAACTCTCTGCTACAATTTCTCCATCAATTTGTAATACTGGTTTCATCTGCATTGTTGAGGGATTAGGTATATCGTAGATACTCCCATACTCATCTAACAAAGATTGATCTTCATCTGTTGCCGGGATATAAACAAGTGATAATCTTTTTCCAGCTACTTCCGACAGAAAATAGGAATATTCATTGCTACCAGGAAGAGCAATTTTCATTTTTACTCTCATTTCTTCTGGTATTCTATCAACTAATTCTTCTTCTGGTTCCCACGAATTCATAGCTAATCCTGGAAGAGTTGTACTATTTAAAAACATCAAGGCATCTAAACTATTAACCTTACCATTATCATCCAAATCAGCAACAGTACTATACCACCCTCTAGCCGCCATACTTAAAATGGCAGCAGCATCCAGCGCAGTTGTTTGCTTAATTTCTTTTTTACCCAGCAGCTCATCCATAGTTAGATCGCCAGCTACATTAAGAAAACTGTCGGTTTGTTCTTGCAATCCTGTATTAAGTTTTTCCATGTCAAATAAAACCGTATTTTCACTTGTAGTAATAGCACTGATTAGTGTCTCTACTCCTTCATCACTACTACTTTCTGTTCCTTCAGAATATGTGTAGGTTTTATAAAACGGTTCCATTAATATCCAGTTATTCTTATAGCGAGCTTCAACCCAGATATGATCAATGCGGGCGCTTGTTATAACAACTTCTCCTTCTTCATCATAATAACCAACTGCCGTAATAGGGATTCTATTTTGATGAACAATATTAACCGCCGCCATTTCAGTCAGCGCACCAGTCCAGTTCATTAACTCACCTATATCTATCTCAATTTCCCCTTGTACATATCTACTATGTATACCCGATGCTCGAAGAAGAGCAATAAGTAAAGATGACGTGTCATAATTATTTCCAGCCATATCCTCTAAAGTTTTCTGTGAGCCTTTTTCACTTCCATAATACCATTCACAATTAATATTATTTCTAACCCATTCAAAAATTTCCAGCCAGTCGTTGTTCAGCTCTGCTGCCTTTTCTATTATTTCCTCTGAAATAATTATTTCTTCTGTTTCTTCTGTATCTGCATCAGTTGCATCAGATGAAGGTGGCATCTAATGTTTTCACTTTAATCTTTTCTTGCAAGAACTAACGATATAGAGAACTTATCTTGCGTAACGCTTTTGAAGCTATACTATTATTTTTTTCTGCAAACACTTCGAGCAGGTGCCAATGATATACGGCCTCAGCTCCTCAATTTTGTGCCCATCTATCATTCTCTTTCCTGTAAGCGGACATCCCTCCACATCAACATCATAGACGTGATTGCATCTGCGACAGAAGAAGTGATGATGAGGCTTGACCTCATAGTCAAAATGCAACTTTCCTTTTTCAATCGTTATTTCTTGAATAAGACCATAATTCTTTAAAAGTTCTAAAGTGTTATAAACTGTAGCCTTTGAAATTGTAGAAAATTTTTCCTTTAAACTATAGTAGATTTTCTCCACTGTTGGATGGGTACGATTCTCATGCAGGTATTCCAGAACCGCATGGCGTTGTATTGTTAATGTACATCCTTTTTCATTAAGTCTATCTAATTTTTCCTTTAAGCTCATAATATATTTAATTTAATATTAGAACGATTCTAAGTCAAGAATAAAACATAAGTTGAGCGATTTTTTACTTGATCTACACTAATCTCTTGCGCATCAAGGACTTGCGAAAAGTCTCTACTATAGTGGACCCCAAAGATGAGACAGTGTGTTAAGGTTTATTTCCAGAAAAAAGGAAGCACAGCATGCAAAAGCTATTGAAAGAAAAAATCTTTATCCTGAATCTTTTTTTGGGGAAATCTCTGAAGGCCGGCAATTTTTGAGCAGACTTATTTTTGCCACAATATTCATGTTTGGCATAATGCACGGAGTGGGAGCCGGCAGGATTTCTTTTTTTTTAAGGCTATGTTCCCTTTAATTGTTGAAACTGTCCCAGCGAAATGCCAAGCAAAGACTCTATTGATATCTTTGGGTACTGTTCAAGTGAACGCCGCCATCCAAGATAAT
>JAJSZP010000068.1 GCA_030262775.1 Deltaproteobacteria bacterium
AGTAGTAATTGTGAAAAGTCTTTGTTTTTCATGGCTTCCTCCTTTTCGGAATATATCAAAAAGATAGGAATCATTGATTAATTTTCAACATTTAAAGGGAACATAGCCTATGTCAAAGGACGACCTCGTTTGCGAGGGGATTCTACTGACTTCCAATAGGGCAGCATATCTGAATTCCGAAATAGTCTTAAATATAATACAAACTCAAGGTACATCTATACAGGTATCAGTTGAAAATTACCATCCAAATCATTACATTCTTTGATGTCCGGAGTAATACCATAATATTTTTATGGGTTTCTGATATTTTTAGATCCGAAATGCAAATCCACGATCAGTTTCACAAATTAGAACCGAAGTAAGGGCCAGATTTATAGTCTTCCTGCCCGCCTTGACATGACAACGTGTTTCATCTCTTGTTTAGAACCATTTTAAACCAAGATTCTGTTATGAATCATTATTGCCTTACCTTGTGATGTATGTTTAAATAGTTCAGTAAAGGAGGAATACTATGGCGACAACAAATGGCAGAGTTATTGAAGAAGCCCTATCCCTTCCGGCAGACGTTCGTATAAGCTTGGTTGAGAAGCTTCTTGCGAGCCTCAACTTTCCAGTCGATGAGGAAATCAATCGCCTTTGGGCAGAGGAAGCGGAACGTCGCGTGTCCCAAATTGAGGAAGGCAAAGCTAAGCTGGTCCCCGGTGAAGAAGTTTTTGTCAAAATTCGAGCAAAGCACGGGAAATGAGATTCTATTTCCACGAGCATGCAGAAACGGAATTTGACAGGACTGTTGAATACTATGAAGACTGCCGGCATGGCCTCGGTATAGAGTTTGCCCAAGAAGTCTACGCAACAATTGACCGCATTATTCAATGCCCTGATGCGTGGTCGCCAATGTCCAAGAATACCCGTCGCTGCCTTGTCAACCGGTTTCCATTTGGCGTCATTTATCAAATCAAGTCTGGCTTCACGCGTATCATTGCAGTTGCCGACCTTCGACGTCGCCCAGGCTACTGGCTGGACAGGGAGTGAGCAGAACAAGCAAGTGGAGCAGACGGCTATTCTCTCGCGGCTTAAGCAATTAAACTTTCTTTATCTTCCTGATCAGTTTCACCAATGAAAACCGAGGTAAGGATCAAATTTATAGGCCATGCCCGCCTTGACATGACAAGGTGGCTTATTTCTTGTTTAGAACCATTTTAAGCCAGGATTCTTGACTTAGGCATGAAAACTTTTTATGAATTGAACCAATTGTGAAATAGGTATAAGTTTAATTGATGGCTTCGTATTTGCGAAGCCGTAATATTTTATCTGTAGAAGTACGCTAAGCCTTAAAAAATGAAACAGAAAATCAAAAACATGATTTATAATGCATCTAAGGATGCATATGATAAGGGCGATCTGCCATCGTTAGATTTTCCGGAGATTGAAGTTGAAGAGCCTAATGCCGGGTCTCACGGTGATTTTTCAACAAACATTTCAATGGTTATGGCATCAATCCAAAAGATGCCGCCCCGCAAGATTGCAGAGGCCATAATAAAAAATATAAACGACCCGAATGGAATACTTGACAAAACTGAAATTGCAGGGCCGGGGTTTATTAATTTTTTCTTAGATAAACATTCCTGGTATCCTGTTTTACACAAGATTCATGAACGGGATGCACTTTACGGCGCTTCAGATATTGGTAAAGGAAAAAAAATCCAGGTGGAATTCGTAAGCGCAAATCCTACAGGTCCGCTGCATGTTGGACATGGCAGAGGCGCTGCTGTTGGAGATAGCGTGGCAAACATCCTTTTGTTCTGCGGTTATGATGTTGAAAAAGAATACTATATTAATGACTCCGGAAGGCAGATAAATACACTTGGCCGCTCTGTTTTCCTGCGATATAAAGAACTGTTTGGGGCAGATGTTCAATTCCCTGAAGACTGTTACCAGGGCGACTATGTTCGTGATTTAGCGGGAAAAGCAAGGGACGATAATGGAGACAAACTTTTTTCACTAAGCGAAGAGAAAGCTATCTCTTATTGCGCTCGTTTTGCAGCGGAAAATATTCTTTCTGAGATAAAGGAAGACTTAAAATCTTTCGGGGTGGTATTTGACAACTGGTACAGCGAACAGGGACTCTATGATTCCGGAAAAGTTGATAAAATAATAAATGATTTCCGCAAACAAAATATTATATTTGAGGATGATGGGGCGCTATGGTTTAGAACTAAAGATTTTGGAGATGAAAAAAATCGTGTTGTTGTTCGTAGTAATGGCCTGACAACCTATTTTGCTTCTGATATAGCGTATCATCAAGATAAGTTTGATAGAGGTTTTGAAAGAATTATTGATGTATGGGGAGCTGATCATCATGGATATATTCCCAGGGTGTCATCCGCGATTGAGGCTTCAGGTCACACCAGAAACCAATTTAATGTTATTCTGATTCAACTTGTCAATCTGCTGCGCGATGGAGAGCCTGTTGCAATGTCAACCAGATCCGGCGAGTTTGTTACCCTCAGAGACGTAATCAATGAAGTTGGCAGTGACGCGGCAAGATTTATTTTTTTAACGCGTCATTATGAGAGCGCACTTGATTTTGATCTGGAACTCGCCAAAAAGAAGACAAATGATAATCCTGTGTATTACGTTCAATACGTGCATGCCAGGATATCAAGTATTGTCCGGAAGGCACAGGAAAGAGGAATAAGTGAGATAGTCTGGAATGATGCTGCAATATCCAGACTTAATGAACCTGAGGAAATACGATTAATTAAGATTATGGCGCGTTACCCCGAAATAGTAAGGTACAGTGCGGAGTATATGGAACCCCACCGGATCACATATTATTTGATGAATCTTGCATCAGCTTTTCACGCCTATTATAATAAACACAGAGTGCTTACAGATGAGGCTGAATTGACCATTGGACGGCTTTATCTCGTGCTTGCGATTAAAAAGATAATCCGAAACGGTCTATCACTGCTCGGCGTGTCTGCACCTGAAAAAATGTAATGAAGAATAAAAAAGATAAAAAAAAGCCTTCTCTTCAGTTTGTTCCCAAAAAGCCTTTGAGCTGGATTTTTTTGATTATTTTTGTTTCTGCATGGATGTTTGTTTTAGGTGTTCTCGTTGGAAGGGATACAGCTCCTGTAAAATTTGATATCAAGAAACTTCAGAACGAATTGGTTGCTTTAAAAGAAGCCGTTATCAAGAAAGAGCAAAAACTGTTTAAAATTGATTCGGATGTGGTTAGGAATAAAACAGATTTCGGTTTTTACGAGGCACTGAAAGAAACCAAAAAAGATAAGAATAATGGAGCTGGTATATCTAAAAAACAAGGAACAAAACATCTGTCTAAAAATAAGACTGTAAAAAAGAAAAAAGTAACTCCCGACAAATCTAAAATAATAAATAAAAACAAGCAAAATAACTTAACAAAAACCGATAAAAAACTTACAATCCAGGTTGCATCTTTCCAGGATTCAAAAGATGCTGATGAGATGGTGGCAAGGCTGAAAAAAAAAGGATACCCTGCTTACAGGATTTCAAGCAATATTCCTGGAAAAGGTATATGGCACAGAGTAAGGATCGGTTCTTTCAAAGATAAGGCTGAGGCCAGCAGCAGTCTTAATAAGTTAAAAAAGGAAAAATATGTTCCGATCCTTGTGAATCAATAGGTATTAGTGGTTATAGATTTTCAGATAATTAATTTCACAAGGATAGAATGAAAAATGTATGAATCTTGTGGATTTCAGGAAATAAGTCGGGAGCTTTGGAAAGGTGATACGATACAAAGTTTAATTCACTACCAGAAGAGAATAGGATAACAAGGCGGTTGCACCTGATTACAGGGGCTGTGCTGCTTAGCGAGAGTTTGGGTTTTTGTAAATTCTTGGCATTTAGTCAGGTACAACTATAACATAAATCGAACTAAACTGGCGGATAAGCTATGCGATCATTTTAACTTTTTTGATCCGTGCGGGAATAGACAATGCAGTGGATGTTTAAAGGCTTTACGCAAACTTGAACAAACCGGTCATTTGGTCTTACCTTTTCCGGTGTTGAATTCCGGCCCAAAGAATCCACGGTGCCTAACAGAGCCGGTTTTTAATTCGTTCATGCATATTATGTAAAAATCTTGCTTCCAGTGTCCTTGGCCTGGTCATCAGTTAATGTGGCGAGGTTATATTCACTTACAACTGATGTGTGACGGCTTCACACTCAAAGGTGACGATAGTGGGTATAGCGCTTCGGTGAATTTCACGCGTGTCTGCGTGCAGACACACACAGGCAAAAAAATTTGTGTAATCTGTAGATTAAAATTGAAAACAACAAGTATTGACAAATCGAAGATCATTTTAGCTATATTAAGCGGCTTGCTTTTAACCGGTTCTTTTCCGAAAATAGGCATTGACTGGCTTGCGTGGTTTGCCCTTGTGCCACTTCTGATTTCCTTAAAAAACAGCTCATTAACAAATAGTTTTCGCCTTGGTTTTTTTGCAGGTCTTGTACATTATATTACGCTTGCATACTGGCTTGCCTACACTATGAAAACTTATGGACATCTTCCCCTTTATCAATGTATATCCGTTCTTTTCCTGTTATCCGCCTATCTGGCTACTTACATTGCTGCCTTTTCAGTTATTTTAACCGGATTCTGTGCAAAACCTGCGAACTGTCTTTTTATAATTCCTTTTTCATGGGTTTCCCTGGAATATATTCGTAATTATCTTTTCTCAGGATTTCCATGGGGACTGATTGGATACTCCCAATTTAACAGGTTGCATCTTATACAGATATCGGATATATTTGGAATATATGGGGTATCATTTCTGATTGCTCTGGCTAATGCGACAATTTTGCTGGCATTTCTTTATATTACAGGAAGCAAATGGAAAGAAGTGCGTATTAAAAAACGTCTTGCCGGAGGATCAATATTTGTTTTTATCTTGATCACAGGTCTTGTTTTCATTTATGGAAAATGGCGAATTGAATCAATTGACGATCTAATCTCTGCTTCAAAGTCTTTAAAAGTCACAATTGTTCAGGGAAATATCAAACAGTCAATAAAGTGGGACCCGGCATTTCAAACAGCAACCACAGAAAAATACGTCAATTTATCTCTTTCAGCCAAAGAGGAAAAATCTGATCTTGTGGTCTGGCCGGAGACAGCAACTCCCTTTTATTTTTTGTATGACAGGCTGCTGTCAAAAAAGGTTCAAAAGGGAATTCATGATACAAACACGGATTTTCTGATAGGCAGTCCTTCCTTTGTCCGCAGGGGAAATATTATAGAATATTACAACAGTGCCTACCTGATAAGCCCGGATGGAAGGGTATGCGGAAAATATGACAAGGCGCACCTTGTTCCATTTGGAGAATATGTTCCTTTTAAAAAATGGCTGCCGTTTATTGGTAAAATGGTTGAAGCTGTTGGAGATTTCAGCGCGGGACAGGAAGGAAAAACTATCAAGTGGAATAATTGCAACCTGGGGTTACTGATCTGTTATGAAATCATTTTCCCTGAGCTTTCCAGGGCCATGACAAAAAATGAAGCGGCATTGCTTGTCAACATTACTAATGATGCATGGTATGGCAGGTCAAGCGCTCCTTATCAGCACTTTTCCATGGCAGTATTCAGAGCAATAGAAAACAGACGATCTCTGGTAAGGTCGGCGAATACAGGCATAAGTGGATTCATAGACCCTGTTGGAAGAGTTATGGATTCTACATCGCTTTTTCAGGAAAAAGCAATAACCCGATCTATTCCAATAATACATGAGACATCCGCCTATACCAGATTTGGTGATTTTTTCGCCATTGCATGTGTTGTAGTCACGCTTATATTTTCAATATGGTATAAAAATCGAAATTAAGACGGCAAAGTAAAAAGCTCTAGTTTCAAGGCGCACAAATCATGAGGAAAGAGACGTACTTATAGCTATGTCGCAATGATGAAGGATGTAGCGCAACGCAAAAAATGGACTTTTTATAAAGCCGTCAACAATAAGGAGAAAAAATGTCTATAGAACTCAAGCAAAATATAAAGGACCTTTATTTTAAATTAGAACATTTGAAGGACTATCTTTGACGTCGAAGAAAAATCAAAAAGACTAAAAGAAATTGAGAACCTGATTGCAAAAGGCAGCTTCTGGGATAAACAAGAAGAAACTACATCAATTCTAAAAGAACGGGCATTGCTTACGAGCAAGGTCGAAAGTTTCAACAAGCTTTTTAATGACCTTGAAGAATGTGAAATGCTGCTGGATATGGCCCTTGATGAATCAGACACAGATACCATCGAAGAAGTTTTCCTCCAAATCAAAGCAATAGACAAAGAAATCAGTAAACTTTCACTCGAGCTGATGCTTGATGAAGAGGATGATAAAAACAGCGCTATTGTTTCAATCAATGCAGGCGCCGGTGGAACAGATGCTCAGGACTGGGCTGAAATGCTTTTCAGAATGTATACAAGATGGATTGAACGAAAAGGTTTTCAAGTCAAAATAATTGACTTTCAGCCTGGTGATGAAGCGGGGATTAAAGGTGTTACTTTTACCGCAAGCGGAGAATATGCATATGGATACCTTAAGGCAGAAAAAGGAGTTCACCGCCTGGTTAGAATTTCTCCATTTAACGCTAGCCGCAAAAGGCAGACATCCTTTGCTTCCGTATTTGTCTATCCGGAACTTGATAAAACAATCGTTATAGACATTGACGATAAAGACCTGCGCATTGATGTATTCAGAGCAAGCGGAGCCGGAGGTCAGCATGTTAATAAAACAAGCAGTGCTATCCGTATTACACACTTGCCTACCGGGATAGTGGTGCAGTGCCAGCAGGAAAAATCACAGCACAGAAACAAAGAAATGGCAATGAAGGTGCTTAAAGCAAGACTATATCAAAATGAAAAGCATAAGCAGGATGAAAAAAAACAAAAACTGCATGACAGCAAGGATGAAATAGCATGGGGCAGTCAAATAAGGTCATATGTCCTTCATCCCTACCAGATGGTCAAGGATCACCGGATAAACCTTGAAGTCGGCGACGTTAACAGCGTTCTTGATGGAGCAATAGACCCTTTCATAGAGAGTGTGCTTCTTTCGCGATAGTTTTATGAATCCTGTTGATATTATTGATAAGTACTACCAAAGTGACTCAAGGGCATATGAAATTCTAATCCAACACAGCAAACAGGTCGCAAGAAAAGCTCTTGATGCCGCCCAAAAGGTGCCCCAATTAAACCCGGACCTTGATTTTATAAAAGAAGCTGCAATGCTGCATGATATCGGCATGTTTTTGACAAATGCTACTGAACTGGGCTGTAAAGGCAAAAAACCGTATATTTGTCATGGATATCTGGGTCGTGAAATAATAGAAAAAATCGGACTTCCAAGGCATGCTCTTGTCTGCGAACGTCATGTTGGCGTAGGCATAACAATCGAAGACATAAATAACTATGCACTTCCGCTGCCCAAACGCGATATGCTTCCTGTTTCAATAGAAGAACAGATAATTTGCTTTGCAGATAAATTTTTTTCTAAAAATCGGGATTCACTAAAAAAAGAGAAGTCTGTTGAAAATATAAAGCAATACCTTAAACCCTATGGGCTTGAGAAAATTAGAAGGTTTCAATCCTGGGTTGATCTGTTTGAGCGGACATAAGATAAGACAGTGCCTGAACGAAAATCCATACCACATAATTTGTTGGGTTTTGCTCATTAAAACTCTGTGTTGTCCCGTCAGGGACATCCGAAAATAGTCCGACAATTTATTGTCGGGATAAGTTGAACACAAATTCAGTCATGTAAGGACGACAGAAAAGGGTAAATCAAATTGAAAGGTGGTCAAAACAAAAACTCTCAAAGAGCTAAATGAGTGCATCCTCTTGGTGTTATAGAAAATCAGCGGATACCAAATAATATTGTATATTAAATACAGATAGAGTCAATAGCTTGAATTAGTATAGCTGCGGGGAATTTTAAATGATCATAGATTTCCATACTCATATTTTTCCAGAAGAGATAAGAGAAGACAGGGAAAAATATTTTCCAGATGAACCTGCTTTCAAACTTTTGTATAGTTCTCCTAAATCAAAACTCGCTGGGATAACAGATATAGTAAATTCAATGGATATTGAACATATTGATAAATCAGTAGTTTTTGGATTTCCATGGAAAAGTGCGGACTTGGCCAAAAAACACAACGATTATATTCTGGAAGCTATAGATAGATTCCCAGGGCGTTTAGCAGGTTTCTGCTGTATTGATCCTTTTAACAAAAATGCGGTGACTGAAGTTATTAGATGCCTTGAAAATGGCCTTTCAGGGATTGGCGAGATTGCATTCTATCAATCAGGGATTGATGGGGCTTCACAGGAAAAGCTTAAGCCGCTTATGGAACTATGCGAAGATAAAAACCTGCCCGTCCTGATCCACACCAGCGAGCCTGTTGGCCATTTTTATCCAGGTAAGACTCCAAATACGCTTGAGCAGATCTACAGTCTTGTCAGAAAATTTTCAAACAACAAAATTGTTCTTGCGCACTGGGGCGGGGGGATATTTTTTTTCAATCTCCTGAAAAAGGAGGTCGGAGAGTACTTTAAAAACGTTTATTTTGATACAGCAGCATCTCCTTTTTTATATTATCCTCAAATATATCAAATAGCAATTCATATTATTGGAAAGAACAAGATTCTTTTTGGCAGCGATTTTCCGCTTTTAAAGCCGGCTAAATATTTCAGGGAGTTCGAAAAGGCCGGCCTTTCAAAGGATGAAATAAAAAGTATTTGCGGTAATAATGCCGCCAGACTTCTTAAAAAGGGTATTGAAAAAAACTGATAGTTTATTTTATAATCAATAATTGGTTAAGACATAAAAACCTCTATGATGGTGTGAAAATAATCCTTCACCAAAAAGATTTTCCATACCAAAACAAAGGCTTTCCATGCACCACAAAAATATCAAGTGTCAAAACAACTTTATTGAATTTTGCTAAAATTACAATGGTTACGGCTATACTCCTGCCTTAGGCAGGACGCAGCTAAAATTGATCAGGTAATTTTTAACCAACACTTTATAGAAGGAGGAAAAAATGAGACAATTATTTGGTAAGTCAGCAGGCTTGTTTTTAATTTTGGTGCTTCTCCTTATTAGTCAACTTGCGACGACCAATGTCATGGCAGGGAAGGAAAAGAAGGATTTGCGTGTAGACGAGACCGGAGTGATCGACGAAGTTACTTACAAGATTAAGGTTCCAAAAAAGTGGAACAAGACACTCCTGATGTATGCCCATGGGTACAGCAGAAGCGACCCTCCCTGTCTTGTCCCCATTCAAATTGAAATGATATATGGTTCCACCCTTGAGGAAGAGCTCCTTGCTCAAGGGTATGCTCTCGCTGCATCCTCGTATAGAAACGCTGGCTGGGCGGTGCAGGAGGGTATTGAGGACACTAAGAAGTTGACGGAATTCTTCGCCGAGCATGTGAAAAAACCCAAACATACAATACTGTGGGGGACCTCAATGGGAAGCGCGGTAACCCTGAAGAGCATAGAGGATCATGCGGATATCTACGATGGAGCTATCGTATTGAGCCATATTGGCGCAGGGACCACTTTGACCTTTGATATGACTTTGGCCATTGCCCTGGCCTATGACGTGGCCCTGGGCTGGCCTGAATCCTGGGGAAGCGTTGGGGATGTCAGCAACGATCTTGATTTTGAAACCGATGTCGCTCCTGTCTTGATGACTAAGCTTCAGAACCAGGATAACTTCGGTAAGTTTGAATTTATCCGCCTCGTTAATTGTCTCCCCTATGAAGGCTTTTACAATGGTGAAATCCCCCTGAATTTATGGCTCTTTGCTGACATGTTCTTTGCTACCGAGGGCCGGGCCGAGCTGGAGGCACGCGCAGGGGGGCCGGTGGCTCAGAACCTAAACCATACTTATATCTTAAGCGAATATAACAAGGAATATCTTGCTTACCTAGGTGTCGATGCCAACGCACTTTTGTCCTCAATGAACGAACAAACAGTGATTGAGGCTGATCCGTCGGCCCGCAGCTACTTGCAAAAACATGCCGATTTCAGCGGTGAGCTGGAGCGGCCGGTAATGACGCTGCAACCTAAAGGGGACGGCCTGACAGTTCCCGCAAACAGTACTGTTTACCAGGAGACTGTTGAAGCATCCGGCGCTTCGGATTTCTTATTCCAGACGTATACCAACGGCAACATGCACTCCGTGTTTACTCCAGAACAGGTGTGCGCGGCATTTGAAGCAATGGAGTACTGGCTCAACAAAGGAACCAGGCCTGGTAGCGATTCCTTTCCGACCGACCTGGACTTTGATAACGACTACATACCCCAGGCTTGGCCGCAACCAACAGGATAGACGATGTGTTGAAGGGAAAAGCCATAGGGATCATCCATTAATGGGCAGGGCTTTATTGCTGACAGAGTACCTTGAAAACAAAGCAGCAATTCCCGATTGCAGCCGGAATGCCTTAAAATAGCGAAGTAAGGATTTCGCTTTTCGTAAACTTTTTTTGAATTTAGTCCAAAACCAGCGACTTTTTTGGCATTCTTTTTGCCACATTTTTTCGACCTGTGCGGTTAGGATTTACAGTGTTTTGTCAATGAGTTGATAGGTTATGAAGGAGACAAGGCAAACTCTACCCTGCGAGAACCTGGCGATGAGGATTAGAACATTCGCAAGGACTCAGGAATTATGCTAACCGCACAGCGAAGTGGACCCCAAACTGACCGGACAATTGTGCAATCATTTTTTCCTGTTTAACCGCTTCCAGAGCAACTTTTGCCTTAAATCCGGCAGAACGACTCTGACGATTTACTGCCATATTTTTTTCTCTTTCCGCTGATAATTTACTTTATAATTCCAACTTTTGGGGAATATTATACTATTTTAGCAACCCTGACTCAACCTCATTAACCATAGGCACAACCCATATTTCAACATGACTGGCAGTTAATTTTTCTTTAATTTTAATCATACAGCTTCTGTTTTCCTTCTGAAACAGCATGATACTTAGAGGAGACGATTTAAATGATCCTAAAATACTCCAGTTATCCTTAGCCATGCTGCTTTTAAAAAAATTAATTAATGAATCAATCTTTACCCTGCCTTTGTAAGCATTAACGCCTATTATAAAACCCGAAGTTTCAAATATAAAAGTTAAGTCCTTGTCAACTTTTAACTCGCCTGGCACAAGTACATCTCCGAAGTCATTATATAAAGGATAGGATGTCTGTCCCTTTTGTTCTTTTGTTAAGGGTTTTGAATTCTTCTTGCTGGATTTTAACACAGCGCACCCATTAACTAAAACAAAAAAAGCAGTCATTATTCCAATAAATGCCAATGCAGTTCTTATCCGCTTTGATTTTGTCATATTCTTACCCCCCTTGTTTTACTTAAACTTTTTTAAAGTTTGCAGCCTGTTATAACTTAGTTGCAAATAAATCCATTTCCTGAATAACTTTTCAAGGATTTCTCTATCTTTTTTTTGCTTTTCATAAAGTTTATTCTCGACTTCAGAAAGTAAATCATTAACCTCCCGGCTTTCAGGATCATGCTTCAACAGATGTTTATAGATCTCAACTGCTTTTTCAAAATAACCCTGCTCAGCATATACATTCGCCATGGTCTTTGTATAAAATTCAGTTTGATTATTCATTTTTTAACTTTATGCTCACCGTTAAGCTTAAATATCACCTCGTCTTTTGCTATAAGGCCGAGTTCTCGCCTAATCACATCCTCAATATATCCGGAATCATGTTCCAATCGATCAATTACACGATATAAAGAAAGATTATCCTTGGTAATCTTAGCATTTTTTTCTATCAACCCGTTTCTCTCTCTTTTTAGCAGGTTAAGATCAACCAGTCCATTATCACCGAAAATAATAAATAAAAGCAAAGAAAAAATAATCAGTATTGATAAAGATAATAAAATTTTTTGCTTTGAACTCACGTTGAGACCTTTGAAAAATGTTTAATTTTGTTCAAGTTCAAGAAAGGCAAAAATTTTAACTGTAGGAATACATTGAGTATTTAGAGGCTTAAAATTTGAGCCTGACGCCGAAATTGGGCAAAAGGGGACGTTTTGCAAAGGTCTCACTTTATTCTCATGCTCCTTTTAACAACAGCCATGACTTTCTCAAGCTCGGGACTCTTGATAAAAAAAGAAAAAAAACCATAGGAAACAAGGCCGGCAAATATGCTGCCCATGAGTCCGAAAAAAAGGCCGATTAAAGTTTTGTCCTCTGATGGTATAATTAATAGTGCAATGGCCCAGACAACTGCCCCCATTATAAAGGAACCTGCCATTGTTTTGGAGGCGGATTCAGTAATACTTTTCCATCCCGACAAGCCAAGCCTGACCTTTAATGCACGGGCAAGAAGCCAAAAATTAAGCATGGAAGCCAGCGAAGTTGCAAGCGCAAGCCCTCTGTAGCCCAGATACTGCATAAGAATAACACTAAATATTATGTTTGCAACAACAGATATTGCAGCCATCCGTACCGGCGTTTTAGTATCCTGAAGAGCATAAAATGTTGAAACAACTATCCGTACAGCCGAAAATGCCCACAGACCAATACCATAATAT
>JAJSZP010000069.1 GCA_030262775.1 Deltaproteobacteria bacterium
GGCCATGATGCTTTTACAGAAAATGCAAGGCGGCGAACTTGATTCAACAGATGCCGAACGACTGGCCACCCAGGCCCTGAACCAGAAGGAACAGCTTGCAGCCGAGGCAGTGCAGCTATCCCAGGATGCCGAAAGGCACGAGCAGATGGCCAACCAACTGCAGGCCAATGTTAATAAAATCAAGTCAACAGTTACCACTTATGAAAACGACCTGATCACGTTAAAGGCCAGGGCCAGAACAGCAGCGGCCACCAAGAAGATCAATCAGCAGATTGCCAGGGTTGATTCCTCAGGCACGATCGCCATGCTGGAAAAGATGCGGTCAAGGGTTGAGGAAGACGAATCGCTTGCAACAGCCTATGGCGAAATGGCTACTGCAGACAAAAGTGTGGATGATGAAATTAACAAGGCCCTGTCCGGCGGTTCGCCTCCGAGCACGTCGCAATCTTTACTGGAATTAAAGCAGAAGATGGGAATCGGTTAGGAGCGGAGCAGTTATGGGAATAAGAGATTTTTTTAAGAAAAACAAAAAAGATGAATTAGACCCCTTAAGCGACCTTTCCCTGTCCAGGCTTAAGAAGGGCTACCTGGTTGATTACGATTTGAAAACGTGGGAAGTATTAGCTTACAATTATTACGACTGGACTGAGGGTGATATTTCTCACGAGTGGCAACTCAAAAGCGGGGACCAAGTTGTTTACCTAGAGATGGAGTCTGATGACGAGGAAGAATGGAGCCTGAGCCGGAAGATCGCCTTTGGCAGCCTTGATTCGCAAATCAAGAAAAAGATCATTGAGACTGGAGATCCGCCGGAAAAGATAGTCTTTGATGGGGTCATTTATTATATGGAAGAAACGGCCGGAGGTCACTTTTATAAGGACGGCCAGGGTCACGGCAGGGAAGTGCTCCAGTGGAGTTACCAGGACGATGAAGGACGGTCATATCTTGGTATTGAACAATGGGGCGAAGAGGAATTTGAAGCAACAACAGGTGAACCGGTAGAAGAATATCAATTCACCAACATCCTGCCGGGGTAATAGCAGGTAAGCAGATAAAGCGAATAATTGTATCCTATTCAAAAACCTTGCAAATGGATTTGGGGCTCCCGCTTAGGAACGGGGACGGAATAACCTCCCCGTTTCTTACCCACCCAAATATTCTAAGGGCTATCTTTCTGAGGGCACTATTCTGAAATTTTATTCTTTATTTTATCCAAAAAAGATTTTATTCCATAATATTTTAAAGCAGTTAGGTGTTTTAAAATTATTTTTACTTAGGGCGTTACCTCGACTCGAAGAAAAACGACTGGCAATATAATTAACTATGCCTAAAAACTTCAAAATTATAATAGAATATGACGGCAGTTCCTATCATGGCTGGCAGAGGCAGAAAAATCTGCGTACAATTCAGGGAGAAATTGAAAAAGCTTTAATGAAAATGACAGCTAATAAAGTTAGCCTGACAGGCTCTGGCAGAACTGATGCCGGAGTCCACGCTTTTGATCAAGTAGCCAGCTTTCATTGCGATACAAATTTGTTGCCAAAAGAATTTTATAGAGGATTAAACAGCCTCCTTCCGGATGATATTATTATAAAGGAATGTAAGGAGGTTGATGAAAAATTTCATGCCCGATATGATGTAAAAAGCAAAAATTACAGCTACAGAATTTTAAATTACCATACACCTGCCGCTATTGGCAGGCAGTATGCATGGTTCATACGCAAAAAGCTTGATCTTAATGCAATGGAATCCGCTGTATCACACATTATAGGCGCACATGATTTTAAGGCATTTGAAGGAACGGGAAGCCCAAGGTCACATACGACAAGAAATATTATTGATGCAAAAATTAAGGGGAAAAATGATCAGTATCTTTACATTGAAATAGAAGCAGATGGTTTTTTAAAGTATATGGTGCGCAATATTGTTGGTACTCTTGTAGATGTAGGGCTTTACAAAATCACACCTGATGACTTCAAGCAAATACTTCTTTCCATGGACCGCAATAAAGCCGGAGCTACAGCGCCTCCGCACGGTCTGTTTTTAATGCATGTTAAATATTAAGGAACGTGGACGAAATAACTTCCCCAACTATGCATCACAGCTTCAGGCCACCTTTGCCCGATCTCAAATCACAAAAATATCAAAATAGCCTGCTATTCCATCAACTTTTGTGATTTGAAATCGAACAAATTTGACCCAAATCTATGCGCCTACTTGGGGAAGTTATTTCGTCCACGTTCTTAACTGTTTTTTTCCGCCTTATTCTTTATCTTCTGTACCTGCTGATTGTAAAAAGAAATTACTTCTCTCCTGTTCAGCATTCCGACAAGAATACCATGGTCATCATCTTTAACTACAGGAAGGCTGTCTATATTTTTTATGGTAAACTTTTTAAGTACAGAGTTAAGATCTTCTGAGGCTGTAGCTACAATTATATCAGGTGCGGCAATATCCTGCATTACAATAAGGTGTTCGATCTCCTGCGAAAAAAGCACCTCCCTGATATCAGTACTGGAAAATATTCCGACAAGTCTTTCATGTCGGTCTGTAACAGGAAAATAATGCTGCTTTGTCTTTGAAAAAAACTCCTTAAAATCCAAAAAAGGCATGTCCTGAGGAATCAGACTTACTTTTTTCACAAGGTGCATTAAATCTTTTACTTTAATTGTTTGCAAAATATCTACAAAAAAATCTCCTGCATGTGCCGGAGAATCTATCTTGCTTTTTACCTGCTTTTCATAAATAGTCCATTTCCGGGCCGCAAGGTAAGACACAGAACAAACGAGAAGACTCGGCAAAAGCAAATGATAAGAATTGGTCATCTCGCTTACAAAGATAATGGTTGAAATAGGAGTATTTGAAACAGCCGTAAAAAAGCCGGCCATACCCACAATTACAAAGGCTCCGGGCTGAGTTACTACCCCCGGCATAATTTGATGGAAAATTTTTCCAATCACACCGCCGACTGCCCCACCGATTACAATCGAAGGCCCGAAAACACCACCGCTCCCTCCCGAACCAATAGAAAATGATGTTGTTAAAATTTTGCCGACTGCAAGAAAGAGCAAAAAAGATATTGTCAGCTCATTGAAAATTGCTTTCTGAGCAAAACCGTATCCAAAAGCCAAAGTTTGAGGCAAAAAGAAACCTATTATGCCTGTACAGAGTCCACCGATAGCCGGTTTTATATGATTTGGAATATTTAATGATTTAAAAAAATTGGTTACACTGTAAAATGATTTAATATAAAAAACACCTACACCTACAAGAATCAAAGCAAGAACGATATAGGGGCCTAATTCCAGCGGATTGCGAAATTTAAAACCTGGTGAATCAAACAGAGACCCCCAGCCGAAAACAAGGCAGAACGTGCAATAGGCAACAACAGAAGAAATTCCGGCAGGTATAATAACTTCTGACTCAAATTCAGAATCTCTGTACAGGACTTCAGCAGCAAAAAGCGCTCCTGCCAGAGGTGCCCGGAAAATACTGCCTACACCTGCGCCTACGCCGGCGGCCATCATTATCCTGCGCTCTCTGTTGGAAAGCTTTAACTTTGTCGCAAGAAATGAACCAAAGCCGGCCCCAATTTGAGCTATAGGACCTTCCCTGCCGCCTGAACCTCCTGTTGTAAGAGTGATGGCCGAAGCAATGGTTTTTATAATTGGAACTCGGCCTCGCATAAAGCCGCCTTTTCTATGATAGGCATCAATAGCAGCATCTGTTCCATGTCCTTCTGCTTCAGGCGCAAACGTATATACAAGCCAGCCGCTCAGAAGTCCTCCAAAAGCAGGAAGAAAAAGCAGAATCCATCTGTTAAAGGGAGTCGTTGTTGGTGACAGTAGATGATGCTCACCCGCAGGAAATGGAGGTCTGTAACCGGCTATAAAATCCATAAAGCAATGAATTCCAAGCTGGCACAGATAATGAAAAACAATTGAGCCGAGACCCGCAATAACGCCAATTGCTATAAAATAAAGAGTCCACTTGCCGGCAAGAGCTATGCTGACAGATTTTTCTCTGCCTGCAACAGACTGTAAAAACTTTTTTAATTGATTAATAAATATAGCCATTTGGTGACAGGGTTCATAATTCGGGAACTTCTCTTGTCCTTAAATCGTCGATCCCTTTTAATATAATATCGAACAACTCAGAGATATCGTCTAGTTCCAGGCATGAAAAAGCTATTCTTAAATTGGATTCTCCTATAGCAACAAGCCCGACTCCGTATTTTTTTAGAAGATGAAGCCTAAGCTTTTCAGCATTAACCCGTTTTAGTCTGAGACACATAAAGTACCCTGAATTAAAGGGATAAACATCCCAGGCATCTTTGTATCTGGAATCCGAAAGAACTTTTTTAACTTGTAGCGCTCTATTTTTAAGTATTTCGAACTTCTCAATTTTTTCTGCAGAATGTTTTTCATGCTGCATTGATTTTAATATTATAGACTGGCCAAGATGTGAGGCATTGGATATGGAGCCTCTTATAGCTCCAGCTGTTTTTCTTTCAAGAGCATCATAAATATTTGCGGAATCATCTTCGGTTTGACATCCGTAAGTAATAAAACCCACTCTCAAGCCCCATACAAAGTTCTCTTTTGTCGCGCCATCAAGTTTTACAGCAAGAAGCCTGGGGTGCTGCCCATTAAGACGTGCAAATATAGACTCTTTTAATATCCCTTCTTCGTAAAAGAGTCCAAAATAAGCATCATCAGAAACAACAATTATGTTTGTTCCCCCTTCTGCAACATCAATAAGAGTTTTAACTATGATGTTTGCCTCTTTCTCGGTAAGAGTATATCCGGTAGGGTTATGCGGAAAATTAAGCAAAACGATGATCTTTTCATGTTTTTTTGCCTCATCCCTTACCTTTTCCTCAAAGGCTTTAAGGTTATACCCACCGTTTTCTGAAAAAATAGGATATTGGCTAATTCTTGCTTCTTTTCTAACATTTAAAATAAGGTTATAATTCCCCCACATCATGTCAGGTAATATTATAACGTCACCCGGATCCACCCAGACATCTGCAAATACACTGATGGCATGAGTAATACCGCATGTAACCACAGGCATACTTATGGATTTGCCGGATAGAGAAGGATTTTTTTCAAATTGAGATTTTTGCCATATCTTTCTTAAGGCAGGAATACCAAATGATGGAGCATAGGTTAATGACTCTCTGGGACGAATTTCTTTTATTGACGATACAACCGAAGCAAAATGCATGGTTCTACCCTGCTCTTTAGCAATACCAATTGTTGCGTTAATCTTATAGGCCTTTTCCTTTGCCTCTGCGCTCTGGCTCAAGATACCTTTCGGGAAAAAAAGATTTTTACCTAGCTTGGAAAGCATCCCCATTATATAGGGATTCCCTTTATCAATAATATTATTAAGCTGTATCGCAATAGGATTCATAAATAAAACCTCCGAACATGGCTTTATGAAACAAACCTGCTGTAGGTGAGCCTCAGATATGATCAAAAAGTTAAACTGTTATGAGTTTGTATCTGAGTGGTCTTACAGGGTAGACGAGAAAAATGTCAAGGGAAAAGAGCTTTAAAAATCAAGAAGATATAAAATAAAACACCCCGCTCTTTAATTGAGCGGGGTTTATCTGTAGATCGAAAGCAACATTATCCGTTCCTTCTCTTGGATGCCTTTAATGGATTAAGTTTTGCTTTTGCGCCATTTGATGCTGCGGTAACATGAGAAGCAAAGTTACAGTCGCCATTTTTCCATTTTAAAGATGGATCCGGATATACAGTACAGTACCATCCTGATGAAAATTCAGCACTGCGGTTACATCCTTTACATTTCTCATCAATTTCATGGCAAATCCCGCCATTATAATTACATCCCTTTGCAGTCATAAATGGACAGTTCACACCTTTTCTAACAGTTGAACAAACCAATTTAACCTCCTCATTTTGTTGTCATGCCCCAAAAAGCATCAGGAAAATCTTCCCAAGCCTTCAAGAAATACTTTCAGAAAAACAAACGGGATATATAATCGACCAAAACTTGATTGTCAACTAAAACTTGACGGCTTTGGAAAAAAGACGTAACAGTTCAGATACTAAGGCATGTAAATATAGATTTTCAGATAATTCATTTCACAAGGCTATAAGGAAAAATCTGAGCAAGTCGTGCTGATGTGTACGTCGTCGAAAATTTTGACTGATAAGGAACGTGTCGAAACCATAAAATTTTGTTTGGGCACTAAATATTACAAATAAGGAAATAATATATATGATCATTAAAGAAGCAATTGAGGTTCTTAAAATAGAGGCAGAAGGCATACTTGGATTGATAGACAGAATTGACGGCAATTTCTCTAACATGGTAGAACTTATCTTCAATTCCAGCGGTCGTGTAATAGTAGGTGGTATCGGCAAATCCGGAATAGTAGGCAGAAAGATAGTGTCCACCCTGAACAGCACAGGCACAAGATCAATTTTTTTACATCCTGTTGAAGCCATGCACGGAGATCTCGGCATGGTATGTCGGGATGATATATTTCTTGCTCTTTCTTACAGCGGTGAAACCGATGAGCTTAATATCCTTTTACCAAGCATATGCAAGATAGGGTGCCAGGTTATAGCTTTTACAGGGAATATACATTCAACCCTGGCAAAACACAGTGATATAGTAATTAACGCTGGTGTCGAAAAAGAAGCATGCCCTTTAGGCCTTGCACCTACTGCCAGCACAACCGCCATGCTTGCAATGGGGGATGCGCTTGCTGTTGTTCTCATTAACAAAAAACATTTTAAACCCAGCGATTTCAAAAAAATTCATCCAGGGGGCATATTGGGCCAGCGCCTTTCCAGCAAAGTTAAAGATATCATGCTGACAGGAAAGGCTGTGCCAGGAGTTTTAGCTGGAACAAGTATGGAAATTGCTATAGATGAAATCAATCGTCTTGAACTGGGAACAACTCTTGTAATAACTGAAGATAAAATCCTTACAGGTATAATAACCGATGGTGATATAAGGCGTATTATTGCAAAGAAAAAGAATATGTTTAAACTTACAGTCGAAGATGTTATGACAAAAAATCCACGAACTGTCAGTCCTGATTCTCCAGCTTACGATGCACTTAACTTAATGGAACGTTACCAGATAACTATCCTCCCAACAACTAATTCAATTGGAAAAGTTGAGGGCATTTTGCATCTCCACGATATATTAGGTAAAGGTGATTTTAAATTTAATGGTAAGTAAAATAATTGAGGTTGGTTATGGATTATAATTCCATCGACACAGAAATAAAGACTTTAGTTGGGCCAAAAATATTATCACCGATTAGCAGATGGGAAAAAAGCGCAAAAAGTCAAAATTTCGTTTCCGATAATGACAGGGTATTAATAGACGTAAATCTTGAGAGACTTATGAAAACAGTAAAGGCAGAAAAAATACCCCCATCATTTGAAAAGGCTGGTCCCAGAAGCAAAATATTTTTCGATCCCGGCAAACTAAAATGTGCAATTGTAACATGTGGCGGGCTATGCCCTGGTCTTAATGATATAATTCGTTCAATAGTTTTGGAACTTTATTACAGTTACGGGGTCAGAAATGTTTATGGTATAAGATACGGCCTCCAGGGCTTTATTCCAAAATACAGCCACGAAATAATGGATCTTAAACCTGAATCAGTTGTTAATATACTTGAAATGGGTGGTTCAATCTTGGGGTCTTCAAGAGGAGAGCAGTCAATAGAGGAAATTGTCAATACCCTTAAAAAAATGAACATAGGCATCCTTTTTATGATCGGTGGCGATGGAACACTTATGGCTGCAACCAGGATAATTGATACCATAACAAAAACGGACCTGAAAATAAGTGTTATTGGCATACCGAAAACAATAGATAATGATATTTATATGGTATCAAGGACTTTCGGTTTTGATACCGCTGTTGACATGTCCACACAGGCGATCAGGGGAGCCCACAATGAAGCTACAGGATATCCTAACGGAATAGGACTTGTAAAACTTATGGGAAGACATTCCGGTTTTATAACGGCAACAAGCGCCCTCGCTCAACAGAATGTAAACTTTGTGCTCATACCGGAAGTCGATTTTGATCTTAAAGGGCCAAAAGGTTTTCTAAACACGCTTGAAAAGCGTATCCATCTCAGGAAACATGCTGTAATACTGGTGGCTGAGGGAGCAGGCCAGAGGTTCTTTGAAAGCAATAAAGATGACTGTGATGAATCAGGAAACATCAGGCTCAAGGATATCGGTCTGTTTTTAAAAGACAAAATAATATCTTATTTCAAATCCAAAAACATTAATATGTCACTTAAATATATTGATCCCAGTTATATGATAAGGAGCCTGCCGGCAAATGCCAATGACCATGTTTTTTGCAGCTTTCTGGGACGCGACGCTGTTCATGCCGGCATGGCAGGAAAAACGAGAGTTCTAATCGGCCACTGGAACAACTATTTTGTTCATATCCCGATGGACGCCTCGGCCGGCAAGCGAAAACGAATTAATCCAAACGGCAAATTATGGCTAAGTGTGCTTCATGCAACAGGACAAAGTTCATTTAAAAATGAGTAGGGTCACGGCGCGCCGTGACCCTACGAACCGTGAACCGACAACCGTTACTATTCCAGCTCAACAAATTTATTACCCTTAATTTTAAGAAGATAAATATCTTTCTTAAGCTCCCCGTTATTATCAAATGAAGTAAGACCTGTTACCCCCTGAAAATTACCAGGCTTCATTAGCTCATTTTTTACTGCGCTTCTGAATCGGACATCCGGACGGCTGACTATCTGAAACAACATCATTGCGGTATCATAAGCTACAGCCTCTATGAAACCGGGCTTCTCCCTGAAAGTCTTCTCAAAAGTCCTGACAAAATCTCTTACCTTTTCTGAAGAGCTTTCTGCAAAAAAGATATCGGGCATTATGGCATTCTGCACATATTGGCGCGCCATTTTGATTAAAATGTCTGAATGCCACAGATTGGTACCAAAAAGATATACATTATCAACATCATAAAATGACAGCTGAGGGGTAATAAGTCCCGCTCTTTTAGGTGAGTCAGGAATAAATATGGCATCAAAATCAATAACAGGCTCTGACTCATCATCCCCTATAAGTTCATTATCCTCTACAGAGCCATCTTCCTCTACAGGCTCATAAGCCTCATTGTCATCCTTCACTTCTTCAAAATCATCGCTTTTATCTTCGCCTTCAATCAGCTCGTCTGTATTTTTCAGATCCTCCGGCAATTCATAGTAAAGCCCAACAAGCTTTTTTATTGGATCAGCAAAGTCAGTGCTGTCAAGCTCGTACGATTCAACCCCGACTACTTTACCGTCATAAGCCATAACCTCATCCCAGAAAAGATTCATAAACACTTTACCATAATTTTCATTTGGATAAAGGATTGCAAAATTTTTCAGCTCAAGCTCTTCAATTGCATAAGAAACAATTGTTTCAACCTGCATTTTGGGGGTAAAAAAATTTCTGAAAACATAATCTCCGGTATCAGCGATATTATCTTTCTGGGTTATAGTGACGATAGGAATCCCCCTGTTTTGTGCTTCTAAAGCCGCAGACTCAGCAGTAAAAATTGGTCCGATAATCGCTGCAACATGATCTTCAAACAATTCCTTTACTGCATTAACAGCAACATCCGGATCAGAACCCGTATCCTTTATTATTATTTTAATAGACGGCTGATCACCCCGAGAACAGAATTGCCCAAGCGCAAGTTCAATTCCTTTCAATGCCTTACTGCCAAAACTTTTGTAATAACCGGTAAGAGGAAGCAAACAACCTATGGTATAGCGACTGTATACAGACTTTGCACTGAGTTCTTCTATAACATTTTTCGCCTGCACAGCACAATTATGGCCAGGGAACCTGTCTACAAAATCAGAAAGCATCATTGCAGCAGCATCATATTGCTCCTCTTCAGCCTTTTTAAGACCGTATAGATACATAAGCATACCTGCAGGCGGTTTATATCCCATATGTTTTACAATGGACATAATATCTGTTTTATCAATCTGTACGACCGTCTCCTTAAGTTTCGAAATAACTGTCTCTCTTTCCGGATCTTTTGACTTTTCAAACGCTAATTTATAAAAATGTAAAGCATCCAGCGGTGAACCGATTGCGATATAAGTATCACCTACAAGAACATACGTTCTCAGAATGTGAATTCTGGATACAATTTTTTCCAGAACGCTGTCAGCTTCCCTTATTACTCTTTCGTATTTACCTTCATTATAAAATGTAACCAGCCCTTCAACTCTTGCATCAGGCACAAAAGAGCTGTCAGAATAATCAACAAGCAAACGTTTATAACTATCACGCGCTTTTGCATAATCTCCAAGTGCTGTATAAATTGCCCCTGTTTTCATGAGTGCGGCATCGGCAAGCGGTCTATCAGAGAATCTGGAAAAATACTCATTATAAGCATTAAGGGCTTTCTCATATGACTTCACCTGATAAAATTTCTCTGCTTTTGAAAACAACTCATCCGCAGGGCCAAGCTGCACAGAAACAGGCAAAAAAATATTTTTTAGCCCACATGAGCATAAAAACAGAACTGCAATTAGAATAAAATTTAAATTTATTTTTTTCATAACTCGAAATTGATGAACTCGTAAAAAGGTAATGGTTCAGCCACAAAGGCACAAAAGCATGTAAGTAGTCAATCATTCAATTAATATCAACTTATTGCAAAAATTACAATCAACTTAAAAATTTTTAATCATTAATGAAAGTTGTCATTCATAACAATAAGGTGTATAGATTCGATAAAAAAAATACATCTGAAATAGTTTGGCCAGAATATTTCATAAATAATACCAAAGGTTATGTAGCTGTTAAACGGTTTAGGGTTGATTAAAACATAAAAATGCGAACTGATAACTGACAACTGTAACCCACTACAATCAAAGGAGTTTTTATGCCCAGACGTAATGACATCAATAAGGTGTTAATTATCGGTTCAGGTCCAATAATAATCGGTCAGGCATGCGAGTTCGATTATTCAGGCACACAGGCTTGTAAGGCTTTGCGAAGCCTTGGCTACGAGATAGTACTGGTGAACTCGAATCCTGCGACAATAATGACAGACCCTGGAACGGCCGACGTAACTTATATAGAACCTCTCAACATCAAAGTATTAACGGAGATTATTAAAACTGAACGGCCGGATGCTTTACTGCCTAACCTGGGTGGCCAAACAGGACTTAATCTTTCATCCGGGCTGGCAAAAGCGGGCGTTCTTGAAAAATACGGCGTTAAGGTCATCGGGGTTAACATTGACGCGATTGAGCGCGGGGAAGACCGTACAGCATTTAAGGAAACCATGAATCGACTCGGGATTGAAATGCCGAGCAATCAGACTGTTAACAGCGTCGAGGATGCGGAAAAAGTTGCGGAAAAACTTGGTTACCCTGTTGTAATACGTCCGGCATACACCATGGGAGGAACAGGAGGCGGTCTTGTTTACAATGTTGAAGAACTTCGTACAATAGCCGCTCGCGGCATAGCTGCAAGTATGGCAAATCAGATTCTGGTCGAAGAATCTGTGCTGGGCTGGGAAGAACTTGAACTGGAAGTTGTCCGTGATTCCAAAAATCAGATGATCACAGTATGTTTCATAGAAAATGTAGACGCAATGGGCATTCATACAGGGGATTCATTCTGCACAGCACCAATGATGACAATCGCTCCTGAACTTCAGAAACGTCTTCAAAAATACTCCTATGATATTGTTGAGGCAATAGAAGTCATCGGGGGTACTAATGTTCAATTCGCACATGATCCCAAAACAGGAAAAGTTGTGGTTATAGAAATCAATCCCAGGACTTCTCGTTCGTCAGCGCTGGCCTCAAAGGCAACCGGCTTTCCAATCGCTTTTATTTCATCACTTCTGGCCGGAGGACTTACTCTTGATGAAATCCCTTACTGGCGGGATGGAACCCTGGACAAGTATACTCCATCCGGTGATTATGTTGTAGTTAAATTTGCAAGATGGGCATTTGAAAAATTTCCAGGCGTGGAAGATAAGCTCGGCACCCAGATGCGCGCAGTTGGTGAAGTAATGAGCATAGGAAAAAATTATAAGGAGGCTTTTCAGAAAGCTATACGTTCGCTGGAAATTAACCGATATGGGCCTGGATTTGCCAAAGACTTCAACAATAAATCATTTGACGAATTAATGCATATGCTGAACATGCCTAGCAGTGAACGACACTTCATCATGTACGAGGCATTGCGCAAAGGCGCGGATATCCAGGCTCTTCATGAAAAAACTCACATAAAAGCCTGGTTTATCGAACAGATGAAAGAGCTGGTAGAACTTGAAGATAAAATTCTGGAACACAAAGGCCAAATGCTTCCGGATGATCTGCTTTTGCAGGCCAAAAAAGATGGGTTTGCAGATAAGTATCTTGCCAGGCTTCTTGAGATTCCCGAAAAGAATATCCGTGAAAAACGCATTTCATTGAATATAGTCGAAGCATGGGAACCTGTTCCGGTAAGTGG
>JAJSZP010000070.1 GCA_030262775.1 Deltaproteobacteria bacterium
CATCAGCTCCGACTTCATAATAATAATTTCTTTTGCAATAGTCTTTTCTTCGTTAAGAGTGGGCAGACAAAGAGATATTTTAATCTTTTTCCTTTTTTTTTCTTCAACAAGACGGTTAATGTCTTTGAATTCAGAATGATGAAAGGTATTCTTTTTCAGCCAGTTACAATTCATCGCAAACTCCTTTATCTATTGCCATAATCGCTCCAACAATCTGGGCAATCCCTTTATACATTGGTTTAATTTCCATCGTAGCATTTTCAAGATGAATGTTTTCTCCTCGAGTAATTCCGAGCGTAACTGCCGGTATTTTATGTGCAAGAAAAATTGACAATTCAGATTCACTTGGAGCACTTATTGGTTTTAAGCCTAAACTTTCAATTATTGCGCCAGTACTCTTTACCAGTGGATGGTTGTATTTTAAACTGGCGGAGCTGAGGTTGCTTATAGTTTTTAGCTTCAGTCCAATTGCATTTTGGTGACTTATGTCTTCAATAATATCATTAATATCATTATAAATACTCTTTACCATCTTATCTGAATCGCTCTGAATCTCGAAGCCAAGCTTTGCCTTATAGGCTATAGTTCCATGCTTAAAACCGCCTGATATTTTACCTATAATTACTTTGGAACGCGGTCTTTGAGGCAAGCGCAACTCCATGATCTGGTTTATAACTTCATTTAAAATTAATATCGCATTCGGCCTGAACTTCTGAAGCGGTCCGGGTGTGGGCGATATATCACATTCAACTTCACATCTAATCATTCCTTCAGAATAATAATTAAGTCTGCCAAGTTCGACACCCTCCAGGCAAATTGCGCCTCTTATGGGAGTATTCCACGTTTTCAGGAGATGCCTGATGCCTCGCAAGTTCCCCCTTCCCAATGATTGTATAACTCCCGCCAGGACAATATCGGATTCAAAACGAAGATCTAACTTTCTGAAAATTTCTGGAAACGAAGCCAACACCCCAATACTTAATGAATTATCTAAAATGCCCGTTCCCTTTATTGTTCTTTTCCTGACAGTATAATTATGATCAATATCTTTCCCAAAAATAGTATCTATATGTGCAACGACAAAAACAGGTGGCTTTGATGGAGAAGTTCCCCTGATAATTCCAATGGGATTCCTGTATCCATCAGTTGTACATTCATCGACCTGAAACTCAGCCAGCCTTTCCATAAAAAAATTGGCCCGCCTCTTTTCCTTGAAAGTAGGAGCAGGTATCTGTCCAATAAATACTATATTAGCGATAATTGTCTCCTTCATCGACTTGACCGCCTCAACAAAAGACGGTATCTTATCAAGGTACTTTTCCATATCGGTCCCCTAAAAACAGCAAAATTTATATTTTCAGAAATTTGAAAACTCAAAGCAACCTGTCGGCAACCTGGAGCAGCGGGCACTTAAATTTAAAACGGCTGCTACAGGTTACTCTCATAATGAGTTTTCAACTTTTTGATTTTATTATCATAAGGGTGTTGACTGCGTACCCTAACCTGCTAAAGTCCAGTTTGATTTTTTAGCAGGTTAAAAGGCCGTTCAATGTTTTTGCGAATATCATGGGCTTGCTTTACTTGATTCCTATCATTCGAGATGCGTTGAAAGTTTCCATTGTCGCAAGAGATTTCTCAAGATTGAGAGCAATTACCAAAACGAAGACATTCTCCGGGAGCATCTGTGCATTTATATTCGTGAGTATTATTTTCATAACCGACATGACACATTGGTGTCTCACACATATCATCAATAAAAACAGACAAAAAATTACAACTATTTGATATATTGTAGAATATCTCATAATAAGAATCAATGTTTTGAGATAGACTTTTTCTGTTTTTTGGAAAGCCGTTTCCAGGTTGGATATTATTTTTTGATAATTCGTCTGATATTCTTGTGATATATAGAAAGCCTCCGTTCTGGTATGGAAAATCTTTTTGGTGAAGGATTATTTTCACACCAATATAGAGGCTTTTTAGGTTTTAAAGAATTGTTTTTATAAAATAAACTATCAATTTTTTCAATATCATTATCATATGTTCCAAAATTTTAAAAGAAATTATTGACATATTAAACATTTTCAAAGCAAAATAAGTAAGTAAGTTTCCAATAAGAAACGGGGAAGAGGCGAATCCAGAGAATAGTCGCGAATATGAGTTATCCGAATTTTTTGAGAATTTACCAAAATAAGATAGGTTGCTCTGTAAACTATTACTTATCTTTATGGAGAATACCGCCAATGAAAAGCTTTATTGTTTTTTTCATAGTTTTGTTTTCTACAGTAGTTCAGGCTGAAATCATGTATATTAGCGATATTATTAAAATAACGGTCAGAACTGGGCCGGGAAGTAATCACAAAATAGTGGCAATGATCAAATCGGGCGAAAGAGTTGAGGTGATTAAACCAGAAAAGGACTGGTCTCTTGTTCGAATCGCAAACGGTAAGGAAGGATGGGTTCTCAGCCGTTTCCTTAAATCTAAAGAACCAGATGGACTGATTCTTGAAAGATTGAAAAAAAAACATAAAGTACTTACTAATCAAGCTGTCTCTCTAATTGAAGAAAACAAGGGCTATAAAAAAGAAAATAACGAACTGAATTCTGAACTTAAAATAAACAAAAAAACGTCAGACAAAATTAAATCATCTTATGAAATCTTAAAGAAAGAGTCAGCCGAATTTCTTGAACTAAAGTCTAATTATAAAAAGACTTCATCAAAACTTGCCGAACAGACAAAAAAAGCTGAAAAATTGGAAGAAGAATTAACAGCGCTATTGTTACATCAGAATATCAAGTGGTTTTTAAGCGGCGCCGGAGTCCTCCTTTTGGGTTTCGTGATAGGATTTAGCACCAAACGTCAGCGCAACCGGTCATCTTTACTGTAAAAATCTAAATTAAAAAAACAGCTCTTCCAATCCCACTACAGGATGTTTCAATGCTTTTCATGCCAATTAGAACTCATTGAAAATACATATTAATTTCAAGAATTTTAAATATTATATAAGAAATCCGGAAAAATAAAATGGAACTTGAAACTGATTTCTTGATTATAGGAAGCGGTGTGGCCGGGCTGACGTTCGCCCTTAAAGTGGCGGAATTCGGCAATGTGGCACTTGTAACTAAAAAAGGAATCATGGACAGCAATACATCCCAGGCACAGGGCGGAATTGCTTCTGTTTTTGATAAAGTCGATTCATTTGATCTCCATATACGTGACACTCTTGCATCTGGAGACGGTCTCTGCGACAAAGAAGTTGTTGAGATGGTAGTAAAAAACGGACCTGATAGAATTCTGGAATTGATCAATTTCGGTGTACATTTCAACTTAAAAAAAAATGGTTCAAAAAAGAAAACTTTCGACTTTGATCTTGGACGCGAAGGGGGACACTCAAAAAAACGTATCGTGCATGCTCAGGATATGACGGGACTGGAAATAGAAACCGTGCTGGTACGTCACGTAAAAAATCATGAACGTATTACACTGTTTGAGAACCATATTGCAATTGATCTTATCACCTGTTCAACTCTTTTAAAAAGTGGTCTGGTAACAACCAATCATGAGGAATCCTGCTGTGGAGCATATATTCTTGACAGAGATACAAAACAAGTCAAAACCTTTCGCTCTAAAACAACTCTGCTCGCCACAGGTGGTGCCGGCAAGGTGTATATTTACACAAGCAACCCCGACATTGCGACCGGAGATGGAATCGCAATGGGATACAGAGCTGGCGCTACATTAGCCAACCTTGAATTTGTCCAGTTTCATCCAACCTGCCTTTACCATCCTGAAGCTAAAAACTTTCTTATTTCAGAAGCTGTCAGGGGTGAAGGAGGAATTCTTGTCGACACTGCCGGAAGTTCTTTCATGGAGAAATACGATCCCCAAAAAGATCTGGCCTGCCGTGATGTTGTTGCCAGAGCTATAGATGCAGAACTCAAGAAAAGCGGAAATGATTCGGTATTTCTTGATATATCTCATAAAAATCACGAATTTATTAAAAATCGTTTCCCTAATCTTTATGAAAAATGTCTGACTTTCGGTATCGACATGACAGCTGAACCCATTCCCGTTGTTCCGGCAGCTCATTATATATGCGGCGGTGTAAAAGCAGATATCTACGGCAGAACAAATATCTCCGGGCTTTACGCTATTGGGGAAACAGCCTGCACAGGGCTTCACGGAGCCAATAGACTGGCAAGCAATTCTCTGATAGAAGCGCTGGTCTATGCCCACATGGCATCAAAGCGTGCAGTAAAAGACCTCGAAACATTAGACTTTAAATCCAAGCCCGATCTTCCCCTGTGGGACGAATCCGGCACAACCGACAGTGATGAAGTCATCATGGTTTCACATAACTGGGATGAAATAAGACGGTTTATGTGGAATTATGTGGGAATAGTCAGATCGAATAAACGTCTTGAAAGAGCAAAAAGAAGGATAGAAAACATCCAAAATGAAATTCATGAGTATTACTGGAATTTCAAAATAGCCGGAGATCTTATTGAACTCCGAAATATTGCTACAGTTGCCGAATTGATTATTAAATGCGCCATGCTCAGAAAGGAAAGCCGCGGACTTCACTACAATATAGAATATCCTTATCGTGATGACAAATTATGGGAAAAAGATACTATTATAAAAAAAACCTTTGAAGGATAAAATTGATTAATCAGAAAGTTGCAAACCCATTTTTATTTAACATTAACCGGCTGCGGCTATATTTTCAAAAAGCTGAAGGGGTTACGAGTTTGTAAATTTCTGTTAATAATTTCCTTGCATGAAACTAGTTAGTAATATAGTAATTAATTTTTTATCTGGAATAGTAATTATAGCATATCTGGCAAAAAATTCTATAGAGGAATAATACAATGATACACAAAATTAAGCGGCTCATTTTATTGGCTATTTTGGTATCTGTTGGCTATTTTTTGTTATCAAATCATATAATTTATTTTGGCAATGGAATTAAGTTATTGAAAAAATCAAAGCCTACTTCAGCTTATACCTTCGTCAGCATTGAAAATAAAAAAGTTGAGGATATTCTTAAAATTGAAGATTTACGAAATGATGGTATTGGAGATTTTCTTGTAGAAATTGGAAAGCTAAACAATGAAAAAAAAGAACGAATGGAATATATTATTATGAGATCTCCATGATCGGTATTTTGCAACCTATTCGCAAGTAAATTTTACTGTTTTCAGTTATAGGACTGATTCTACTTTTTAAGCTGCTTTGACTACTATACTTCAATGCTAATCAGAATTGGCTCAAATCTATGCGCCTACCTGGGGAAGTTATTTCGTCCACGTTCCCAAGTTTCATATTCTTTTGTTCCACCGACCCGCACAGCTCGCAATTTTTAACGGTATTTCTTTCGAGTTCTATCATTTTTATTTTCAGATTTTTTCCTCCGGCGAACTGGCCAATTGTATTATTGCTTCGGATCACTCTGTGGCATGGTATAAGGATAGGAAAGGGGTTTTTGGCAAGTGTGGTGCCTACGAAACGATAGGCATTGAGCCTGTTAATAACTTCAGCGATTTTTTTGTACGAACTCAGTTTTCCATATGGAATTTTTACCGTGGCTGAATATACTGATTTTTGCAACTCAGTAAGTCCGCCTGCATCCATCCATTCCCATGAAGGCCTGAGCATATGAACAGTCGTCCCATTAAAATAATCTATTATTAATTTTAATATAATAATAGCTTTTTGATGTGGCTTGTAATCTTGTCGTTTGTTTTTATCAGTGAAAGCAGGAAGTTTTTTATTATTCGTTTTAGGAAGTACTATTCTTGTTAGTAAAAACGGACTTTTTTTATAAGCAATTGCAGAATAACCAAACTTTGTCTGGAAAATAACATGATGGATAGTTTGATCTTTTTCCATAATCTTTTACTGAGATAATAAGGATGACAATTCAGATAGATTGCCATTATTGTCAAACTGAAAAGGAGTCCATTCCGTTATCTGTTTTAGATCGTGATTTGATAAAATATCTGGCAAAAGTGCTTTTGAAACCTGTAAAAGTTCAAGAGTCGCTGTATCTCTGATCCTAACGATACGTGCCTCTTTCATTGAGTTTAGACCTGTAGTTTTTGCACATGCTTCAAGCGATTCACGGTCTGTGACAAAATGTATAGGTATTGCCGCTTTTTCAGGCGAAATCGCTGTGATCGCATTTGTATATGTTTTTTTTAAATCCAGTGCATCGACCAGCCGTTTTGTGGTAAAATCTGCAAGGCCGATTCCATGTCCATTGCCATCTGAATCAGGTGATAGTTCCCTTACAAATATACGTTTAACATGGGGATCAATATAAAAATCTCCCAGAATATCCCTGTGTCTGCCTGTAATATTAGAATCCATTCCGATTCCACTGATATTTTTGCCGATATAATCCATAATTAATATATCAAGAAGGTCAAATGGTATATGTCCCATCATTGCGGCAGCATCTTTGAGAAGTATTTTTTCGCGTTCTATAATTGATGATGGTAAAATTGCTTCTGCATGGGCTAAATCCCCAAATCCATCTTCCAGAAGGGCTATTCCGAAAAGAATATTACACTTATTAATTATAATTTTTGCAGCTTATTCAATAATTTTGAGGCCATTCTTTATAGCGCATTGATGAAATTCAGCCGCACCTTTTGCTTTGCCGAGACCTATAGTCAGCATCTTGCACAGGCCGCTTTCTATATCAGCTCTGAACTTGGTATGGTTCTTTATTCTATTAATAATTACTATATAATCTGCCTTTAAAGCTGCTTTTGAAATATATATTCTCGGACCTTTTGGGACCTCGCTTATACATTCAACATCCATATCAGAAACAACTGGAACTCCCATCGCAGATTCCGTGATCCCAAGTTCTGCAAGGACATACCTCTGACCGTCACTTGTGGCGCCTCCGTGACTTCCCATGGCTGGTATAATGAAAGGTTTGAGTCCCTTTGTTTTTAGAAAGTTCAAACAATAGCAAAGGATTTCGTTAATCTTGCTGATGTTCCTGCTCCCAACAACTACAGTTTCTTCAAGCTTTATACTATCGTCAACAGGTAATGACGATAGAGCAGATAAATCCTTACTTCTTGATTTATAAAGCTTTTGTTTTACAAGAGCCATCTCGGGATATTTTATCATAGAATTATTATCAGGTATTCTCTAAAAAAGGGAACAACGATATAAATCAATTGCATATTGAAACAAAAAGAAAGGAGATAATCAATTGGATGATTATGGCGGAGATTTATGCTTGCGTAAAGAAATAATTTTGATTATTTCTCAAAAAATTAAAAGGTGAGCCGGCGGCCCACCTTTTAGCTAATAGAAAAATGAAAAAGAAAATTGCAGATTAATTAAAGTTCTTCAACAGTGATAGCGCCTTGCTCGCAAACTTCTATGCATGTTTCACAGCCAAGACATTCATCCTCATTAACTACAACTGATTTGCCGTCCTTCATCTCAAAAACTTCAGAAGGACAGTTTTCCACACATTCTTCACAACCTTCACATTTATCTGGGTCTACAGTAGGTTTAAAAGCCATTTAAACAGTCTCCTTTCTTAAAAATTTAATTAACGATGATAACATCAACCTTATTTTTTTACATACCTAAAAAATTTCTTATACCAATTAATAATGATAGTCAAGTATTCTGATAAAATTTTATATATAGCTAACCATATTAAAATTCAACAAATCCTATTAAAGTATTGTTAAATACGGCTTCCTTATTTATTTTTTTAACAGGCGTTTTATGCCAGGCACTGCTGGTAAAAAAATTATACGGGGATTTGCCCTGAACAAGATATAATGTTAATAAAACTTTTTTGCCGTTGTCTCTATCAGCAAGAGATTCAATTTTGATGTCTTCTGATGAAGATAAAGGATTTTCCAGAACTAATTCAAGTTGCTTGATTAAACTTTCCTGCCATTTTTCTGTCTTTTTATCTCTGCTGTTAATCAGTGGTATTGAATCAATACTAAGCACAATTTTTGCCTCAGGGGTTTTTTCTAGCAAATGCTCAATAGCTAAGCGGCTGTTTGTTATAAACAGGTTTGACATATCCTGATCGTATTGTAACATATGTGTCCATGCAATAATTCTATCATGTGTCATATAGTCGCTTTGACGATCTGTTCTTAATGCCTTTTCTCTATCATTTCCTTGAAATAATAATTCATCGTCATCCTCTCCTTTGAGATTATCAATAAGATCCAATGTTTTTTCTTCCAACAACAAAAGGTCTTTGTTTATTCCCCAGTTTTGCATATCGAATTCCTGTGCAATATGAAGAAAAATTCTTGCATTTAAAAGGAAGTCCCGCTTTTTTTTGTTCTGTTGTTTCCGTTTTTTCTTTTTAATATCTGCTTTGATTTGTGATGTGGATAATTCGCCAAAAAAAGGAATTATATCCGGTTTTGTCTTAAAAAAAGCCATTTCACTTCCCTGATGAATGTTTGCCCAGCTTTTGTAGTCCTTTAGAATATTATCAATTTTATTCTCATCTCCCTTAACTGGAATACGGATTTCAAGTAAATTGCTGATAGCCTGTTTTTGCATACTTTCAGGCACGTTAAGAGATGATGGCTGATAAACGACAATTTGCTTAAAAAAAGCGGAAAGCGCCTCTAAAACCGGTTCGGAAATATACGTAAATGGAAAATATATTGGTTTCATTGTTTCCTCTAATTAATAATTTTTTGGTCTTTCACTGTAACTCCAAGAGATATTAGCTGTTCACGTATCTTATCAGCAAAATCCCAGTTTTTTTCTGCTCTGGCCTTATTCCTTTCCTCAAACAGGCGCAGAATTTCAGGATTTGAAAATTCATCTCCAAAGTTAAATATTCCCAGCGCTGAATCAATATTTCGAAATGCATCTATAAGTTTTACGGCATCATCTTTGCCGAGCATTCTTTTCAAATTCAATATGTTTATTTGTTTTATGATATTAAAAATCGAAGCCAGCGCTGCTGAAATATTCAGATCATCGTCCATGGCAGCAACAACACCATGTTTAATATCATAAATAAGCTGGTCAAGTTCAGGATAAGAAAGCTCCTCTTTTAAATTCATCAAAGAATTAATACACATATCAAGTCGTTTTAAGGAATGCCTGGCATATTCGAGCCGTTCAACTGAAAAATTAATTAGTTTTCCGTAATGGCTTGAAAAAAGCCAGTACCTTATTTCTCTTCCGGAAAAGCCGAGCTCATGCAATTTTTCAAGAGTAAGCCTGTTTTTTTTGTTATTCATGTTCTTGTCGTTAATCAGAACCTGATCACAATGTATCCAGTATTTGGCCAAAGGCTTGCCTGTTAAAGCTTGAGCTATAGCTATTTCATTTTCATGATGGGGAAATACGAGCGCTCTGCTGCTGGTATGGATATCAAAGAATTCGCCAAGATATTTCATGGACATGGCAGCGCACTGTATATGCCATGACGGTCGAACATTGCCCCAGTCTGTTTTGACATATATTCCCCTTTTTAGCTCTGAAAGCCTGGATCTTTTGAAAAGAGTAAAATCTCGTGGATTGTCCTTTTCATATTCATCCAGCTCTACTGTTGCCCCGATTTTTATCTTGTTTAAGTCAATACCTGATAGTTTTCCATAATCTGAAAAACGGGAAATATCAAAATATAGCGAACGGAGTTTTTCATATGCAAATCCTTTGTTAAGGAGTTTTTCAGCCAGCAAGACCATATCTTCGATATGTTCGCTTGTTTTTGGATAGTTGGTGGCAGGTTTAATGTTAAGATCAGCCAGATCTTTTTTAAAATAATTAATGTATTTTTCTGTAAATTCAGAAAGAGAAAGACCCGCTTTTTCAGAACCATTTATGGTTTTGTCATCCATATCAGTTATATTCATGATGTGGGTAACACAATAGCCTCTGAAATCAAGATAACGGCATAAAAGGTCTGCAAAGACAAAACGCCGGCATTCTCCCATGTCCATTCTGGAGTGTGCTGTAGGGCCGCATGAATATATGGAAACCTTCCCCGGCTGAATCGGATCAAATGGTTCTTTTGTTCGGCTCATTGTATTAAAGAATTGAAGGCCGACTTTGTCTTGTACTGTAAAAAGCGGTGTGCTTAGGTACCGCTCACCACCATCCGGGAATATTACAACTATTGTGCCTTCAGTCATGGCTTCAGCTTCTTTCCCGGCGATAACCATAGCTGCGCCACTGCTCATGCCGACGAACATGCCTTCTTTTTTTGCAAGTTTTCTTGTCATTTCAAAGGCTTCTTCGTCTTCAATATTGACTATTTTATCAAGACGGTTTTTTTCAAAAATTTCCGGGCGGTATGCCTCCTTCATGTTCTTTAAGCCCTGGATTTTATGCCCGAGGTAGGGTTCTACGCCAATTATTTTTATATCAGGGTTGTATTCTTTCAGCCTTTTTGAGACGCCCATGAGAGTACCGGTTGTTCCCATGGTTGCGACAATCATTGATACATTGCCTTTGGTTTGTTCCCAGATTTCTTCGGCTGTTCCATGGTAGTGTGCCAGGCAGTTGGCTTCATTATTGAACTGATCTGTCATATAGTAGTTATCCTGGTTTTCTATCGCCAGATTATATACCTCCTCAATAGCGCCATCTGTTCCAAGGTGCCCGGGCGTCAGTAAAATTTCAGCGCCCATAGCCTTCAAAATCTTTTGTCTTTCAACGCTTGCAGCCTCAGACATTGTTAACAGCAGTTTATACCCTTTTACAGCGCATACCAGGGCAAGTCCGATCCCTGTATTACCGCTCGTAGCCTCAATAACCGTCTTGCTGTGTGTAAGCAAACCGGATTTTTCCGCTTTCTCAATCATACAAAGAGCGGTTCTGTCTTTTATTGAACCTCCCGGATTAAAATATTCCAGTTTTGCGAGTATCTTAACCTTTGGATTCGGGTTTAATTTCCTTATTTCCACTAGCGGCGTATTGCCTATGGCAGCTAAGATAGAATGAGTCATCGGCATTATATCCATAACGTCTTTAAAATGTCATTTTTAACCTGATTTTCATCATTTGATGCATCAATAATTCTGAATCTCAAAGGCTCTTTTTTAGCAAGCTCAAGGTAGCCGGCTCTTACCTTTTGGTGAAATGAGAGGGTTTCTTTTTCAAAACGTGTTTCAAGGGCAGTCCTTGATCCATTTTCTATTTGTTCCCATGCCCGCGTTAAGCCTGTTTCAGTTGGCAGGTCAAGAAGAATCGTTATGTCGGGTTTTAAATCTTCAAAGACCAATTTATGCAACCTGTTTATAAGTCCTATATCAAGTCCCCTTGCAACGCCTTGATAAACAAGAGTGGCATCATAATAACGATCACATAAAACGGTTTTGCCTGAAGATAAGGATGGATATATAAATTTCTTAATATGCTGAGACCTGTCTGCCATATACAAAAGAAGCTCAGTTAGAGGATCCATATCCCTGCTTTCGGGATCAAGAAGGATAGTCCTAATTTTTTCTCCGGTTTTCGTACCTCCAGGTTCCCGGGTTATAACGCAGTCCTGTCCTTTACTCTGCAGGAATTCAGCTATATTTTTTATCTGAGTCGTCTTGCCTGAACCTTCTATTCCTTCGAGAGTTATAAACATTTTAATCAGTTAAATCTTTTTTATTTTTTCCTATGTAAAAAAAACGTTCCAGTAATCTGTGAAAGGATGTCCATTTTTCACCGGGATCTTCCCTGTCAATAAATTCCCGTATGCCGTTGACTTTTGAATCTATCTCGTCAATATAGTTAAGTAATACAGCCTCAATCGTTTTGGGTGGTTCAGGCGAACCAAACTCTCTTGTTCCATGATGGCTTACAATCATATGCTTGATTAATAATGCCTGTTCATCAGGAAAATTTTTAATATTTTCTAGTTTTTCCTCAATCATCTGGACGCCTATAACAATATGGTTAAGCAGCCTTCCTTCGTCTGAATAATCTATTTTAACTTTATAGTCGAACTCCCTTATTTTCCCGATATCATGGAGTATTGCGCCTGTAACAAGAAGATCCCTGTCAATTTCAATATATTGATAGTGCTCGGCTATTTTGTCAGCAAGCCGCGCCATAGACAGTGTATGCTCAATAAGGCCGCCTATGTATGCATGATGCATTTTTTTTGCCGCAGGCGCTTTCTTGAATTTGGAGACGAATTCATCATCATTCCAGAAAGCCTCAAGAAGATTTTTTAAATACAAGGTTTCAATGGTTTTAGTTAATTTTAACAGGCGTTCAAACATGGCATCTCTGTTAAATTTGGAT
>JAJSZP010000071.1 GCA_030262775.1 Deltaproteobacteria bacterium
GATAGAAGTTCTTGGATTAGTTCTATTGCTTTCACTGCTGGTATGGCGTCTGATTGAAAGAGAAATGCGTCAGTATATTGAAAGAGAGAAACGGGATTTACCCGGATGGAAAAAAAGAAGAACGACCCGTCCCACGACTTTTATGCTGATGACCAAATTTCAAGGAGTTATAATTATAAAGGTTGGCGATACTCGAAGACTTAATAAACCACTTACTGAACAACAAAGAGAGTATCTATTAGCGCTAAATGTTAATCCAAACGTTTTTGTTAATCCAAGGGCAGGATAATTGATCCAAAACAGATTGTTTTGTTTAAAACCTATAGCTTGAAAACTAGCTAATAAATGTAATTTGTGGTGTTGAAAGTGAGCTCTATGATATATTACAACTAATTGATTTTGTAAAATAATTAGTTGAGACTATGCGGGTGGGAAAAAGCCAGTCAAATTCCACACGAGTCATCTCTTCCGCGGGCCTTTGCAGAATTTGCCCAAAAGCGAGGTTACCTTTTGGCTTGGTTGCATAGAAATATTTATAGTTAATATTTTTTACATATCAGATGGTTATAAAAACATTAAAAAATGTACAGTGGTGAAACCTTGCAACGAGCCTGAAAATATAGTAAAAGAAAGGCATTCTTTTGGGCTTCCGGATAGTTGCGGAGCTATTATCGAAAGCCCGAAGTGGTCGCTTCGGGCTTTTATTCTTTTATCCACCAACTTGAGAGTCCAAAGTTCTCATTTTTATTCTTTAGGTTGAGACTACAAATAACGATATATATTACGGACTTAAACAACGATACAAAGAATTAGAATACGCCGTTATTTTATGCAATATTATAAAAAGAAGACAATAAAGGTCGCTGTCACAGGCGGTGCCGGTTCCGGCAAGACTTCTGTCTGTAATATTTTAAAAAAAATGGGCGCCCAAGTAGTTTTTTCCGATGTTATTGCAAAGGAAGTTGTTTCTCCGGGCACCCCTGCCTATAACAATATAATTAATTTCTTTGGAAAAGGGGTGTTGAAAGCAAACGGCTTTCTGAATCGTAAAATGCTGAGAAGCATTATTGTAAATGACGATTCTGTACGTAACGCTCTGGAAAAAATTGTACATCCTGAAATAATAAAGTTTATTCAGTTAAAGATGAATAAGGCGGAAAAAGATGTTAACAGCTTTGTTTTTGTAGAAATACCTCTTCTTTTTGAACTTTATCTGGATGACCTGTTCGATTTGGTCATAATGGTTAGCGCTGACTATGAATTGCGGATTGAAAGGCTGATGTGCCGGGATAAAGTTTCACGCTATGATGCGGAATCTCTTTTCGGCTTACAGATGCCTGAAAAAGAAAAGATTGAACGGGCTGAATTAGTTATAAAAAATAACAGTTCAATTGAGCAGTTGATAAAATCAGTTGAAATTCTATATAGTAAACTAATAAGAAAATACGAAAAAAGTATTGAAAATGCTTGACAAACAAAAAATCGTAAGTTATTTTTTTTATTTAAGGCAGTAAGCCCACCTATTGGAGAGAATACCTTTTAAATTCTTCTGAATTAAAAATCACTAAACTAAACAATTATATTCCTCCATAATAGAGCCCTTTGAAAAATATTCAATTTTGTTCAAGTTCAAGAAAGGCAAAAATTTTAACTACAGAAATACATTGAGTATTTCTATGCTTAAAATTTGAGCCTGACAGCGGCACTTTAGTAAAGTTTTAGCGCTGATTGGGCAAAAGGGGGCGTTTTGCGAAAGTCTCTAATAACCAGCAGGGAACCAGTCTATTAAAGGGCGTTGCAAGGATTAGTATTTTTTTTAATAAAATCAATGGTCTACGATGTAAACGCCTTTTAGCGCCAACTCTTTGAATCCATTGAGAAAAATGGGGTACTTTTCAGCACCCTTTATTATAGCTTATTTCATATGACCTGATATGATTTTTATCATTATTTTCAGATAGTTATCATAGATTCTTAGTATGAAGTCATATGAAAAGGGCTATAGTTACTGTATTAGCAAGCAACCTCATCCGGAATTAGCTTTTGCCGTTTCACTCATTCCGCCATCGAAGATAAAATAAAGTGAGGCGTGCATGAAATCCGTTTTAAAGACTTAATTGGGTGACGAAGTCTGAATGCTGTGAGAAATACGGATTAGTGGGTTTGTAAGAATAACGATAAGTAATGGAGTAAATTTTAATGAATATAGTTGAATTAAAAGACAAGAAAATAAGTGAATTGACAGATATGGCAAAAAGTTTGAATATTGATGGTGCTGCCGGAATGCGAAGACAGGATCTTGTTTTTGCCCTTCTGCAGGCCCAGATTGAAAAGGATGGCTTAATATTCGGCGAAGGAACACTTGAGATATTACCTGACGGATTTGGGTTCCTGAGATCGCCTAATTCTAATTATCTTCCCGGTCCTGATGACATTTATGTTTCTCCGTCACAGATACGTCGTTTCAATCTGCGGACAGGAGATACTGTGTCAGGGCAGATCCGACGGCCAAAGGAGTCTGAACGGTATTTTGCGCTTTTGAAAGTTGAGGCTGTAAACTATGAAGATCCTGAGGTAGCCAGGGAGAAGATCCTTTTTGATAATCTGACCCCGCTTTATCCTGACAGAAAAATAAACCTTGAAACTTCTTCCGATAATTATTCCACACGAATAATGGATCTTATGATTCCTATTGGTTTTGGCCAGAGGGGCCTGATCGTTTCACCTCCCAGGTCAGGGAAAACAATGCTTTTGCAGAATATTGCCAACAGCGTTATTGCCAGCCATAAAGATATTATTCCTTTTATTCTTCTGATTGATGAACGCCCTGAAGAAGTGACGGATATGGAGCGGTCAGTTAATGCGGAAGTTATAAGCTCAACTTTTGATGAACCTTCCGAAAGACATGTTCAGGTCGCCGAAATGGTGATCGAAAAGGCAAAAAGGCTGGTGGAACATAAAAAAGATGTTATTATTCTGCTGGATAGCGTAACAAGACTTGCGCGTGCCTATAATTCTGTTATGCCGCCGAGTGGAAAAATTCTTTCCGGAGGAGTTGATTCAAATGCTCTCCAGCGGCCGAAACGTTTTTTTGGCGCGGCCAGGAATATTGAAGAAGGTGGAAGCCTTACTATTATAGCAACGGCTTTGGTTGATACAGGAAGCCGGATGGATGAAGTTATTTTTGAGGAATTCAAGGGTACAGGTAATATGGAAATTCAGTTAGACAGAAGACTTTCCGACAAAAGATTATTCCCTGCGATTGATATAAAGAAATCAGGTACCCGTAAAGAAGAGTTACTGCTGGATGAAGAGACTCTTACCCGTGTCTGGATATTAAGGAAACTCCTTTCCTCATTAAATCCTTCAGACAGTATGGAATTTTTACTTGAAAAAATGAGCGGAACAAAAAACAATAAGAATTTTTTAAACTCAATGAATTCATAAGAGGTATAAAATGAAAGCTGACATACATCCTGAGTACTCTAATACTACTATTAAGTGTGCATGTGGAAATGTGATGGAAATCGGTTCAACAAAATCAAATATACGAATTGAAATCTGTTCAAAATGCCATCCTTTTTTTACAGGTAAGCAGAAACTCATTGACACATCCGGTAGAATTGAACGTTTCCGCAAAAAATATGCAAAATTTCAGAAGTAACTTAAACATAAGGAACGGTTAAACCACTAAGGCGCAAAGTCCATAATGTCTGTAAATATATCAACAGGTAAGTATTATTTATGTTTAATAAGCTAAAAGGGGTTGAAAACCGCTTTTTAGAATTGGAAGAATTCTTGGGTAATCCCAAGATAATTCAGGATCGGGATTTATATCAAAAGTATAGTCAGGAACATGCTGAACTTAACAAGATTGTATCAGTTTACAGGAAATACAAACAGATCATAGAAGATCTTGAGGACAGCAACGAATTGCTGAAGGATGCTGACCCTGAAATAAAAAATTTAGCCCGGGAAGAAGTTAACTCATTAAGCGCTGAAAGGGAGAAGCGGGAAGAAGAGCTTAAAAAGTTGCTTATTCCCAAGGATCCGCTTGATGAAAAAAATGTATTAATTGAAATAAGAGCCGGAACAGGAGGAGAGGAGGCGAGTCTGTTTGCAAACGATCTGTTCAGAATGTACAGCAGATATGCTGAAAACAGATCCTGGAAGGTTGAAATCATGAATCATCATACTACAGGCGTAGGTGGTTTAAAAGAGATTGTAGCGATGGTCCATGGTAAAGGAGCATATAACCGCTTTAAATATGAGAGCGGTACTCATCGTGTTCAGCGTGTTCCTGCCACTGAAACTCAAGGAAGAATACACACCTCTGCTATTACAGTGGCGGTTTTGCCTGAAGCGGAAGAGGTTGAAGCCCATATTGATCCAGGTGAAATTAAAGTTGATGTATATCGTTCAAGCGGACCGGGAGGTCAATCTGTAAATACTACAGATTCAGCCGTGCGTATTACTCATCTGCCAACAGGCCTTGTTGTTACATGCCAGGATGAAAAGTCACAACTAAAAAACAAAAACAGGGCAATGAAAGTTTTGCGCGCCCGTCTTCTTGACGGTAAGATCAGAGAACAAAACGAAAAGAGGTCTGAAGAACGGAAAAGCCAGATAGGAAGCGGGGATAGAAGTGAAAGGATAAGAACATATAACTTTCCACAGGGCAGAGTTACAGACCATAGAATCGGACTTACCCTTTACAAACTGGAAAGTATTATGCAGGGAGATATAGAGGATATAATAGACAGGCTTACAACATTTTATCAAACTCAGGCATTACAGAATGCAGAATCAGTCGAACTCAAAGTTTCCTGAATGGACAATAATTAAACTCCTTGAATGGACTACTTCCTATTTTAAATCCCACAACATTGACAGCCCGAGATCAACCTCTGAAATACTTCTTGCGCATACATTAGACTTAAAAAGGATAGATTTGTATTTGCGCTATGATCAGCCGCTTACTATTGATGAACTTGTGCTGTTCAAAACATATATCAAAAAAAGGATTAACAGGGAACCAGTTGCATATATCGTGGGAACCAGAGAATTTTGGTCCATGGATCTATCTGTGACAAAGGATGTACTGATTCCACGCCCTGAGACAGAATGTCTTGTTGAGTCAGCGCTTTCACTTTTGGAATTGTATCCCGGGCCAAAGCGTATTTTAGAGCTTGGTACAGGTTCCGGCGCAATAACCCTGGCGCTTGCATCTGAAAGGCCGGAGTATATCTATTTTGCATCTGATAGTTCAGTTGAAGCTGTTAAACTGGCATTTATGAATGCAAAGCTCCATCACTTTGATGAAAAAATAATTTTTTTTGCCGGGAATTGGCTTGAGCCGTTAAAAAATACTGGGCAGCTATTTGACATGATTATATCCAACCCTCCTTATATCAGGACGCTGTCCATACCTGAACTCCAGCCTGAGATATACAGATATGAGCCCTTTGGGGCTCTTGACGGTGGTAAAGCCGGCCTGGATTCAATTAAAAAAATTATCTTTGAGGCTCATGCCTTTCTTGTACAAAAGGGAATACTTTTGCTGGAGATAGGGCATGATCAAAAAGATCAGATCAAAAAAATTATAGATGATTGTGGAAATTATGAAGATGTTGTCTTTAAAAAAGACTACAGCGCTCACTATAGGATGGTTTGTATGCTGAAGGTGGAAGGATGAATGCTATCCACCTGAGTAGTTACGAAGTTTTAAATAAAAAACTATTGCAGAGCATTATAATATTTGTTAATTGAAAAATTGTTTGTAACAATTGTCAGTTTTATGTTTTAACTGTTAACGATTAGTCACACGTCTTTGGACCTTTTCCCCGGTGCTTTTGTTGAAAGTCGGGAACAGGGATGATGAAGGCGAAAGAATAACCATCTAAGATTTATAGACCTTCAGATAATTAATTTTACAAGGCCAGAAGGAGTAAGGTGTATTAGTTATACGTCAACGACTGATAACACAGTGAAATTATTTATCTGAAAGTCTGAGGGGAAAAACTATGTCTTATATTACAATGAAGGAACTCCTTGAGGCAGGAGTACATTTCGGTCATCAGACAAAACGCTGGAATCCCAGGATGAAACCTTATATCTTTGGGGCAAGAAACGGTATTTATATCATAGATCTTCAGAAAACCGTTCGTATGTTCAAAGATGTATATGACTTTATAGTAGATTTGGTTGCAAATGGCAAGTCAGTCCTTTTTGTAGGAACCAAAAAACAGGCGCGTGAATCTATTTATGAAGAGGCCAATAGATGCGAGATGTTCTATGTCCATAACAGATGGCTTGGCGGAATGCTTACAAATTTTCAGACAATAAAACAAAGTATCGACCGCCTTAATTATCTCAATAATATAATAAATGATGGATCAATTAACCTTTTCCCCAAAAAAGAGAGATTGAAACTTCAAAAATCCCGGGTAAAACTTGACGACATTCTTGGCGGAATCCGTTCCATGAATAAGCTTCCTGGCGCTATATTTGTTGTTGATCCTAAAAACGAGGCAATTGCAGTTCGTGAGGGAAAACGACTGAACATTCCGATTATTGCTATTGTTGACACCAATTGTGATCCAAACGAGATAGATTACATTATACCGGGCAATGATGATGCTATTCGGGCGATAAGACTGATTTCATCCAGAATTGCTGAAGCTTGTATTGAGGGGAAACGGCGCTTGTTGGAAAAACAGCAGGCTGAGACCGATAAGGAGATAGAGGATGAAACCGAAAATTTACCAGTAGATTCAGGGTTAAAACCAGGTAAAAGAAAGGTTATTGCAGATGGTTCTAAGGGACCTGTCGTCGAGATAATCAGAAAAACAGCTCCCGTAGCTTCTTCAGAGATCTCAGATAATAGTGAAAGCAAAGAATCAGGAAAAACTACTGAAGCAAAAGATATAGGAGAATAATAATGACGGCAATAAGTGCTGCAATGGTTAAACAGCTCCGTGAAAAGACCGGAGTCGGAATAATGGATTGTAAAAAAGCGCTATCACAGAACAATGGCGATATAGATAACGCAGTAGATTTTTTAAGAAAAAAAGGGTTGGCAACAGCTCAGAAGAGGGCTGGGAGAGCTATGAGCGAAGGATTAATCCAACCTTATATCCATATGGGCGGCAAGCTGGGAGTGCTGGTTGAAATAAGCTGTGAGACCGACTTTGTTGCAAAGAATGATGACTTTAAAGAATTTGCTAAAAATATAGCTATGCATATAGCGGCAACCAATCCTGTTGGAATCGCATCTGATGATGTGCCGGAAGAAGTCATAAATAAAGAAAAGGAAATATATCGTGCTCAGGCCATTGAATTGGGTAAACCCGAAAACGTGATAGACAAAATAATTGAGGGAAAACTTAATAAGTTCTATAAGGATAACTGCCTGTTGAATCAGATATACGTGCGTAATCAGGATATGAATATATCGGATCTTTTAAATGATCTGATCGCAAAGATGGGCGAGAACATAATAATTAAACGTTTTGCAAGATTCCAGACAGGAGATTCTTAAACCTTGACAATTCCACGATACAACAAAGTTCTGTTAAAATTGAGCGGTGAAGCTCTTATGGGCGATCAGAGCTTTGGTATCAGCCCGGAAATGATAAAATATGTAGCTGAAGAGGTTCGTTCGATATTTGATCTTGGGCTTCAGATAGCTATTGTTGTCGGCGGCGGTAATATTTTTAGAGGTATTGCCGCCAGTTCATTCGACATGGATCAAACTTCCGCAGACCATATGGGAATGCTGGCAACAGTAATCAACAGCCTTGCATTGCAGGACGCACTTGAAAAGAAAGGCATTCAGACCCGCACTCAGTCTGCAATATCAATGCATGAGGTGGCTGAGCCTTATATTTTGCGTAAAGCGATTCGCCATCTTGAAAAAGGACGTGTAGTTATTTTTGCGGCAGGTACTGGAAATCCCTATTTTACTACAGATACAGCGGCAGTTTTAAGAGGTCAGGAGATTCATGCCGAGATTTTGCTGAAAGCCACCAGGGTTGCCGGCCTGTATGATTCAGATCCCCTTGTCAATAAAGACGCTAAGTTCATTAAAGAAATTACTTATATAGAAGTATTGGAAAGACAGCTCAAAGTCATGGATATGACAGCAATTTCTCTGGCTATGGAGAACCGGCTTCCTCTTGTAATTTTTGATATTAAAAACAAGGGAAATCTCAGAAAGATAATATGTGGAGAGGAGATTGGAACCAGGATAAACAATTGATGACGAAAAGGTAAAATTATATGCTGGAATCTATATATAAAGAAACAAAAGAAAATATGGGCAAGTCAATTAACGCTCTTAAAAAGGAATTAAATAAAGTCAGGACTGGCCGAGCCTCTCTTTTTTTGCTTGATGGAATATTTGTTAATTATTACGGTACCCGGACCCCGATTAACCAGATGGCCTCCCTCTCAGTTCCTGAAAGTCGCCTTATTATAATACAGCCCTGGGATGTTACCGTAATAAAGGAGATTGAAAAGGCAATATTGAAATCCGACCTGGGCCTCACTCCTTCAAACGATGGTAAGATTATTCGCATATCCATTCCAGCGCTTACCGAAGAAAGACGTAAAAAGCTTGTAAAAATAGTACGAAAAATTTGTGAAGACTATAAGGTGGCGCTGCGCAATATAAGACGTGATTCAAACGAACTGGTCAAAGGTTTAAAAACGGATGGCGATATTTCGGAAGATGATGCTTTCAAAGCACAGGACCGGATCCAGAAAATAACAGATGAGTATATCAAGCTTATAAACGACGATATCTTTAAAGAAAAAGAGAAAGAGATCCTTGAATTCTAGCGAATCTTCCTCTGATATTGATCCAGCGAATCTTCCCTGCCATATTGCTATCATTATGGATGGCAATGGCCGATGGGCAAAAAAGCGTATTTTAAATCGTATTGCAGGACATAAAAAGGGGGCAGATGTTGTTCGAGTTGTTGTTAGGGCCTGTCGTGAAATAGGTATTTCCATCCTGACTTTATATGCTTTTTCCACTGAGAACTGGCAGAGGCCAAAGACCGAAGTCACCGCTCTCATGAGCCTCCTGAAAAATTTTCTTAAATCAGAGCAAAAAGAGATGCTGGATAATAATATCCATCTCAATGCCATTGGACAGATAGAGAAGCTGCCGGAAGATGTTCAGAATGTCCTGCATAAGACAGTGGCTTTAACAAAAAAAAATAACGGCTTGATGCTTAATCTTGCATTGAGCTATGGAGGGCGTGCTGAGATAGTCAGGATGGTCAGGGAAATAGCAACAAAAACAAAAGAGGGCAAGATTGATCCTGACTTAATAACGCCCGAACTTGTATCTGATTTTCTTTACACAAAAGGAATGCCCGATCCGGATCTGCTTATAAGAACCAGCGGTGAAATGCGCATAAGTAATTTTCTTCTTTGGCAAATTGCGTACACGGAAATTTTTGTTACAGAAACCTTATGGCCTGATTTCAGCAAACAGGAGTTTTTGCGGATTCTGAAACACTATCAGCGCCGTGAACGCAGATTCGGAAAAGTTTAACCTGCGCGACTATAGACTTTCAGATAATTCATTTCACAAGGCCAGAAGGAAAAATCTGAGCAAGTCGTGCTGATGTGTACGTCGTCGAAGATTTTGACTGATAACGCAGTGAAATTATTTATCTGAAAGTCTATATTATGCATTTAAAACGTTGGATTACAGGCATTGCCTCTCTCCCTTTTCTTTTTTTGATTATTTACAACGGGGGGGTATTATTTGCTATTTCAGTGAGCATAATATGCTTTTTGGCCCTGTGGGAATATTTTCGTATTGTTTTTAATACAAAAGGTAAAACAATATCGGGCATTATCTTGCTTATGGCCACATTTGTCGGACCTGTCATTATATGGGCGGCTTATAAAAACGCATTAGATTTTATTATAATCATAGTTGCTTTTAATCTTATTATTTCCAGCTTTATCGTTCTTGCACAGTTTAAATCCGATCCTTTCATACTTGAGAATTTTACAAAACAGATTTTGGGGATTATTTATCTTCCTGTATTACTTTCCTTTCTGATTCTTATCCGTAACGGAGCGGACGGAATGCTATGGATATTTTTCCTTTTATTTGTTGTTTTTGCCGGTGATATTGGTGCATTTTATGTTGGTTCTTATTTTGGCAGGCACAAGCTTTGTCCTTCAGTAAGCCCCAAAAAAACAATAGAGGGTTCAATTGGGGGACTTTCTTCAAATCTGGTCGTTGGATTACTTTTCAATTATTTTTTTCTTTCTTACTTAACATTAGGAGCAGGTATCCTTTTATTCCTCTTTATTGGTATCGCAGGCCAGGTGGGCGATTTGTTTGAATCAGCGCTAAAACGTTCCGCTGATATTAAGGATTCTGGTTCAATATTGCCTGGACATGGCGGCATCCTGGATCGTATTGACGCCCTTCTGTTTGCCGCTCCTGTGGTATATTTTTTTAAAGAATTTGTAATACTTTAGCTTTATGAAAATATATTTGCTTCAGGTGTAATACATTAAAACCATGAAAAATCTTTCAATACTCGGATCTACCGGATCCATAGGACGCAACACCCTTAAGATTATAGAAATGTTTCCTGACCGGTTTGAGGTCAAAGCTCTTGCTGCGGCCAATAATGTTGAATTATTAGCCAGACAGATTGAAACATTTCATCCCGAGATAGCGGTGGTTTTTGATGAAAACAGAGCTTTAGAATTGAAAAATGTGCTTCCGCCAGACTCTGATGTTGAAATATTGCATGGTGAAGATGGCTACAGAGCTGCAGCTACACATGGCTCTACTGATATGGTTGTAACCGCAATGGTAGGCGCTGCAGGATTGATGCCCACCCTGGCTGCAATTGAAGCTGGAAAGAACATTGCGCTGGCCAACAAGGAGACCCTTGTGATGGCCGGTGAAATCGTTGTAAAAAAAGCAGCGGAAAAAGGTGTAAAAATACTTCCTGTAGATAGCGAGCATAGCGCTGTATTTCAATGTATTGCCGGCCACCGCCAAGAGGATATGAAGAAGATACTGCTGACAGCTTCAGGCGGTCCATTCCTGAACAAGCCGGCAAATGAATTTGCCGCGATAAAACCGGAGGAGGCTCTAAATCATCCTACATGGCAGATGGGCAAAAAAATCAGCATAGATTCAGCCACTCTTATGAACAAGGGGCTTGAGGTAATTGAGGCAAAACATCTTTTCGGAGTATCGCATGATATGATTAAGGTTGTAATTCATCCGCAAAGCGTGATTCACTCAATGGTAGCCTATAGAGATGGAGCGGTTATCGCTCAATTAGGCATTCCTGATATGAAGGGAGCCATAGCATATGCAATATCTTATCCAAAACGTCTTGAGCTTAAGCAGCCGATTCCGGATTTTGTAAATATTGGAGCGCTTACCTTTCAACAGCCTGACTTAACAAAGTTTCCATGTCTTGCACTGGCTTTTAAAGCCTGCGAAATGGGTGGAACAATGCCTGCGGTTTTAAATGCATCAAATGAAGTAGCGGTGGAGGCCTTTCTGGACAAACGTATTTCATTTACCAATATTCCGGAGTTAATAAAAAATACAATGGAGAAACACTCATCTGTCAAAAATCCGGCATTATCTGATATCCTTGAAGCCGATAAGTGGGGTAGAGAAATAGCAGGTGAGCAGGTGAGCTTAACAATTCAACAGCTCAACAGCTTACAATAGGAACTATTGTCATTATGAGCACAAGTATATTTGCATTTATAATAGTATTGGGAATACTTATATCATTTCATGAACTCGGCCATTTCCTTATTGCCAGGTTATTCGGAGTAGGGATAGAAAAATTTTCCATAGGGTTCGGCCCCAAGATATTCGGCAAAAGAATAGGCAATACCGATTATTGCCTTTCGGCAATCCCCCTTGGCGGTTTTGTAAAAATGGTAGGCGATGATCCAAATGCTGATGTCAGCCCTGATGATATATCTGTTTCTTTTACCCACAAGCATATCTTAAAACGAATTTTAATTGTTGCTGCAGGCCCTTTTTTTAATCTTTTCCTCGCGATGATAATTTTCTTTGGAATGTTCCAGATTTATGGAACTTTTATTGTAGAGCCTTCCATAGGAGAGGTTAAAGAGAATAGCCCGGCTTCCAGAGGAGGGCTGGAAACAGGCGATAGAATATTAGCC
>JAJSZP010000072.1 GCA_030262775.1 Deltaproteobacteria bacterium
CGATAAGGATAATTTTTTAGAACGCTTGAGAAATATCTTAACAGATAGCAACACATCATGTTTCGCCTGGGCATTAATTCCCAATCATTTTCATCTGCTTTTACAAACCGGCAGGGTTCCAATATCAACAGTGATGAAAAGACTTCTGACCGGTCATGCAATGTATTTCAATCGCAAACATAATCGTGTGGGGCATCTATTTCAAAATCGATATAAATCCATTCTTTGCCAGGAAGATGTTTATGCGCTTGAACTGATAAGATATATTCATTTGAACCCACTTCGGGCCAAAATAATACCTGACCTTAAGTTTCTGGATAAATATACGTACAGCGGTCATGCAGGCATAATGGGAAAGAAAAAGAATAATTGGCAGGATACCGATTATGTTCTCAAATTATTTAATTCCAAGTTATCATTAGCACGCAGACGGTATAGGGAATATGTTAAAAAGGGAATATCTGTGGGAAAAAGGCCGGATTTAATCGGAGGAGGGCTTGTAAGAAGCGCCGGGGGATGGGATTCCCTAAAAGGGTTGAGAAAAATAAAAGCATATATAAAAGGTGATGAGAGGATTTTAGGCGACAGCAATTTTGTTGAAACTGTATTAAAAGCATGTCAGGATGAGTTTGATCGTAAATATTTATTAAAATCCTGGGGATACGATTTTGATACAGTTGTTGATCGTGTTGCTGAAGTGTCAGGAATGAATAGAGCTGAAGTATTATCTTCAGGCAGGCAGCCCCATAAAGTACAGGCAAGAAGCTTATTATGTTTCTGGGCATCAAGGGAGCTTGGCATGAGTATGGTACAATTGTCAAAACGCTTAAAAATATCTCAGCCTACAGCAAGCCAATCCGCAACCCGCGGTGAAAAAATTGCAAAGGAAAATAAATTAAAACTATTGCAAAGTAAGTAATCAACATATCAAGGAACGTCCCTTAAGCCCTTTCTTAAGCCCTTTTCTTAAGCCCTTCTCAAACAAAAGGCGGAACATATTTTTTTTACGGTGGTCACACATACAAGGAAGAAGATTCTTTGCTATCCTGACAATGTTTTGCTATAGAGTTTCAGAAAAGATTTTGGGTCATAGATTTAAAGAATGGGGAGGTGACGAAGCGGGTGAGTGCAACAATTAGCGCAACGATTGAGCCTCTGATCAGGAAAAAAATCTTCAACACCGAAGCAGAAGCTATCCAGGTGCTTACGCGAGAATATATCCTGCGACAGATTGGTGTTTTGCGACGAAAGATTGGCCGGTTTGAGCGAAAGTATGGCATGCACTTCCAACAGTTTAGCGACTATCTCCATGAACGATCGGTTTTGTTAGAGAGGAATAAGCCTTCAGAGGAACAGCGCCAGACGCTGGGCCGGGCCATTATGCAAGAAGAGGATGACTGGTTAGACTGGAAAGCATCCCAGGAGATGATAGAAAGCTGGATAGGTTTACGACAGGAGATTGCGACTTGACTTCTTTGTCCTCTTTCCTGGGAGCTTTGATGGCTAAACTTCAGGCGCACCCTGTATGCGAGCAGGCTACCGTGGTGGAGACGCAAGTGTTCTCCTCTGATTAATTCTTCCTTAAAGTTAGGGCGGATCTTACAGGACGAAACAAGTTTCAGGCGCGTATCTATTACAACCAAGGACACATTGACTACGCCTACCAACTCTTTGCCGATTTACCACTATTGCGCTGGGACAATAAGGAGGAGTTTCACGATCTGGAGACCTATCCGCATCATCATCACGATGAGCAAGGCAATGTCAGGCCGTCCCTTCTGACAGGAGATCCGGTCAGAGATATTGAGATTGTGCTCGACGATGTGTTCTCGTTCCTTTCAGGGAAGGCAAAAGCATAAGGAGTATATACGATAACCCGTTATATTCGTGAAGGTATTTTTGATTTGGATTGGGACGCGCAGGTCGGGATATTTCGTTTGATGAGGCAATTGGAAGAGAGTAGCGTTTTATGTTATGAGATATTGTAATGTCAAAACCAATTTCACTTGAAAAGGTCGAGCTCAACATAGTCTCGACCATGGAGAAAACACAAGGTACGCCCGAGGCGGAGACGCCTTTTCGGATTGGTATTTTCGGCGATTTCAGCGGAAGGACTAATCAGGGGATTATTGATCCTGCATTGGACAACCGAAGACCTCTTTTAGTTGACAGGGATAATCTTGATGAGGTACTTGCAAAACTTAAAGTCAAAATCAAGCTTCCAATCCTGGGCAAAAAATCTCCACCTGTTACTATCGGATTTTCCGAACTGGATGATTTTCATCCTGACAGTCTCTTTGAAAAACTTGAAGTGTTTGAGGCATTGAGGGATACCCGCAAAGGGATAAAAGACCCTTCAACTTTTGCCGAGTTAGCAAAACAACTCAAAAGAGCGGACAAGGCATCTGAATCTGTTAGGCCTCCGAAAGATGTGGAAAAATCTATAGAAAGCATTGCCGAGCAAACAACAGATAACCTGCTTGACCAGGTTCTTGAAGAAACCCTGGAAAAAGCGCCTGAGACCGAATCGTCGCTGAATACATCAGAGTGGGATAATTTTTTAAACAAAATAGTCACACCGCATCTCGTTCCTGACATTGAACCGCAGCAGGCAAAGATGCTGGATGCTGTTGATGCTGCCACAAGTAAGCTAATGCAAAGGATATTGCACCACGCCGACTTTCAGGCAATAGAATCTGCCTGGAGGGCAGTCTATTTCCTTGTATCCAGGCTGGAAACAGATGAGCAGCTCAAATTGTATTTAATTGATATATCAAAAACCGAACTGGCCGCTGATATGGAATCTAAAGAAAACCTGCGGTCAACCGGTATTTATAAACTTCTTGCAGAGCAGACAGTTGAAACATTCGGCGGCGAGCCGTGGGCTGTCCTGGCAGGCAACTATCTATTTGATAATTCTCGTGAAGATGCTGAACTACTGGGCCGCATTGCGAAAATTGCTAAGGCTTTCGGAGCACCATTTATTTCATCAGTAAGTAATAGAGTGTTGGGTTGTGAGTCTTTGGCTGAGACGCCGGACCCTGACGACTGGCAGAAATTGCACGGAGCAAAAGAAAATCAGGCTTGGGAAGCGCTGAGAAAACTTCCGGATGCAGCATACCTCGGCCTTGCCCTGCCCCGATTCCTGCTCCGCCTTCCATATGGAGTAGATACCGACCCTGCGGAGCAGTTTGAATTTGAAGAAATACCTTCCGAGCCAGACCACAATTATTACTTATGGGGCAACCCATCCTTTGCCTGTGTGTACCTGCTTGCCCAGGCATTTAGCCAGTACGGCTGGAACTTTCGGCCTGGCATCATCCAAGATATTGAAGGCCTGCCATTATACATCTATAAGCAAGATGGTGGATCCGGGGTCAAACCTTGCGCAGAGGTGGCCCTCACTGAGCGAGCCGCTGAAACTATACTCGATAAGGGCATCATGCCACTCCTCTCCTTACGAAACCAGGACATCATCCGGTTGGCACGCTTTCAGTCGATAGCCGATCCTTTAACCAGTTTGGCCGGACGATGGAGTTAATATGGAACACCACGAAGATCACGAAGAAATAAGAAAATAACAAGCTCTACTTCGCGTTCTTCGTGTGCTTCGTGGTGAATAACAGGCTATAATTAGAATTGCTGAAATTTATTGACAAGTACGTAAAAAATATGGATAATAATTTTATTATAGTATATTACTTGATAGTAAGAATCCTTTTTTTTTAAACTCAAAGTCATTACAAAAAGAAAATGATATGAGTCGTATACCTGCCATAATATTTTTTTTGATCTGTTCCCTGTTTGTTGTAACTATATCGTATGGTCAAGAAAACACCTTGAAACAATCCGGGAAACAGGAACTGGTGTTGAGCCAGGCTGATCAATTAATCCTTGAAGCCATTAACAAGACCAATGAGCGCATTGACAATCTTTCCAAAGAACTCAATGGTCGTATTGATACCTTATGGATAACGATGCTTGGAGGATTTATGGGTGTTATGGCTTTCATAGGTGGCATTGTATTCTGGGATCGGCGGACGTTCTTGAAACGAGCGAAAGAGGAATGCCGCCAGGAAGTGATAGCTGACAGAAAAACGATGGAAGGTATGTTGGCAGCCATAAGGAAACTTTCTGAAAAGTCTCCTGAGACACGCGAACTACTTAATAATTTCGGATTATTATAAGATACGGGTCATGGCCTATACACAAGAAAACAGACTAATTGCTATTGACACCCCGCTGGGCATGGATGTGCTGCTTCTCGCAGGATTCAAAGGGATAGAAGATATCTCCGGCCTTTTCAGCTTTGAACTCAACCTCCTTTCAGAAAATCACAACATAAAATTTGAAGATATTATCGGAAAAAACGTAACAGTTTCCATCATCCTGGCAGATGGAGACAAACGTTTTTTTAACGGCATAATCTCCAGGTTTTCACAGGTAAAAGGCAGAGCTGAAGACGGCAAAGGTTCTTATGTTTCACATTATACAGCCACCATGGTTCCATGGCTCTGGCTACTCAAAAGAACAGCAGATTCGAGAATATTTCAAAAGCTTTCCGTACCGGATATAGTGGAAAAGATATTTACCGAAAAAGGGTTTTTAGATTACAAGCTCCTTCTTAATGACAGTTACGAGAAAAGGGATTACTGCGTGCAGTACAGAGAGACTGATTTTAACTTTATTTCCCGGCTTCTGGAAGAAGAGGGCATATGTTACTTCTTTGAGCACGAGGAAAAAAAGCATACGCTGATTCTGGCTGATGCCTCTGACAAGTTCAAGCCCTGTCCCAAACAGGAATCTGCACGGTATCAGATCAGCGCCGGCGGCTGGATAGAAGAAGACGTGATAACCAGCATGGAGAAAATGCAGGAAATCAGGCCTGCCAAATATACCATTAACGACTTTAATTTTGAGATACCAGGCACTGACATGAAGGCGGATGTCTCCACTAAACAGATGCTGGGTCCCGGAGAACGCGAGATATACGATTATCCCGGGCTTTACACAAAAAAGGCGCAAGGAGAGCATTTAACCACGATACGCATGGAGGAAGAAGAAACAAAGATCACGACCATAACTGGTTCTGGCGATTGCAGAGCCTTTACAAGCGGGTACCGGTTTAATCTTTCAGATTATTATCGGGAAGATATGGACAAAAAAGATTACGTATTAATCCACATCGAACATGAAGTGAACGAGGTAGCGGATTATTCCGGGGCTTCTATAGAGAACATGGGGTCGGAATCGCCTTATATCAATCATTTTAAATGTATTCCTTATGATGTTCCATATCGCCCGTCGCGTGATACCGCAAAACCTGTAGTGCGAGGCACCCAGACAGCTATCGTGGTCGGTCCCGCAGGTGAAGAAATCTATCCGGATGAGTATGGCCGGGTTAAGGTGCAGTTTCACTGGGACAGAGAGGGAACAAATGATGAAAACAGCTCCTGCTGGATACGCGTCAGCCAGGTATGGGCAGGGGCAGGATGGGGTGTCATGCACATCCCCCGCATCGACCAGGAGGTGATCGTTGATTTTCTCGAAGGAGATCCTGACAGGCCGATTATAACAGGCCGTGTTTACCACGGTATCAACACACCGCCATACCCTCTTCCCGATGAAAAAACAAAAAGCACTATAAAATCGGATTCATCCCCTGAAGGCGGAGGGTCAAATGAAATTCGGTTTGAGGATAAAAAGGAAGAAGAAGAGATATATCTGCATGGTCAGAAGGACTGGACTATTGCTATTGAGAACGATAAGAATCAGACCGTGGGGCATGATGAGACTCTATCGGTCGAGAATAATCGCACCAAGGATGTGGGGGTTGACCAGAGTGAGACGATTGGAGAAAATAAGACAATCTCGGTAGGGAAAGACCACTCTGAAACGATTGGGGGAAATAAGACCATATCGGTAGAAAAAGATCATAGCGAAACGATTAGTAAAAATGCTACCATATCAGTCGGCGACAACTTAGATACAACTGTTGGGAAAGACATGTCCACAGATGTCAGCGACAACTGGTCGACAAACGCCGGCAAAAATGGCAGCGTTCAGATAGGGGAAAGTCTGGATATCGTTGTTGATAAAAAACTAAATATACAAGCATCCGATACGATTACGATCTCCAGTGATAAAGAAATTATTTTCCAGACAGGAAGCGCTACTATGACCATGAAAGAGGATGGAAATATTGTCGTAAAGGGTGGAAAAACTGTCATTAAAGCTTTAAACGATCTTATTATGAAGGGATCAAAAATCACGGAGAATTAATAAGTGCCCGATAATAGCTTTTAACTTTTCAGGTATGGTGATGCAGAAAATACAGAATCAACACACTGACGATATGGTTACCATGACCCAGTTTGCATCAATGGCCCCATGTATCGGGCATATTGTCGGTACTAATAAACAAAGCGATGTTTTAGTGGTGTTTGATGGCTGTGCGCCAAGAGCTGCTAAATTGGTCGCAGGTTTGAATAAAATTGATCTCATTAAAAAGGAATACAAAGGACGTGATGTTCTTCTTGTATTTGAAAAAGGAAATCCCGATTATCCGATTATTACAGACTTGATGGCAGATCCTCTTGAAGACCTGTTATCTTTAGAACTACCTGGTGATCAGAATGAAAGCCTTGATGAGGTATTGATTGACGGTAAGCGTATAACAATTGAAGCCGAAGATAAAGTCGAGATCAAGTGCGGTAAGGGAAGTATTCTTATTCAAAAAGACGGCAAGATTATTATAAAAGGGACTCATTTTTTATCGCGGTCTTCAGGTCCACAGCGAATAAAAGGGTCAAGTGTAAGCATTAATTAGTTATGGCAGTAGATAAGTAGATATGCCGAAAATTTACGAATACCTTGGTATTATTATTTTGTTCTGCACAAACAAGTAAAATGATCAATGAGGGACAAGTTGTAAAAATAGAAAGGGCAAAACATCTTGAAGCCCATAAGCTCAAGCTATCCTTCAACGACGGAACCGAGCAAATAATAGATTTTGGCCCCTTTCTGTCAAGTTCGCTAAATCCGTTAATTAGAAAATATCTCAGCCGTGAAGAATTTATAAAATATGAAATAGATGAGGGTGATTTGGAATGGAATGATTATGATCTATGCTTTTCTATTGCTGATTTATACGAAAACAATGTAAAGCCATAACCAGCCAGTACACCCGCCCCCAGAAGCCAGAGCGTTTTTTACTTTAGCCATTTCAGCATAAAACTTCGCTTTTACCAAGTTCTCATTGCTTCTGGTGCAGGTGACCAGCACGATATTGAGTTCAATCTCTGAGTGCTTTTTGATCAATGTTGCAACTAAAAAATAAAACACAATTTGAAGCTACTATTGCTGTCTTCCCCAATGAAAATGCTGTGGATACGCTGTATATAATCGTTAAAGCCACCTTTTTATCAGGGAATAAAATCGAAATAGCTAAAAACCAGTCGCCCATAGTTATGGCCGATGAATATTGGGGCGAGCCCGGTCAATCAAGTTTAAAATATGCATCTGAATTGCATCTGACAAAGCGCTCCACTGATATTGTAATGACAGGCAAAGCGCTTTCTCCTGATAAGCGTCGTGTTTCGCAGATTGATGCGATGCTTGCGGTTGGTGACCGAAAAAAAGTTGTGCGGGTATTCGGAGATAGACGATGGACTCATGGGCTTTGGGGACTTAGTATTACTCCGCCTGTCCCATTTGAGAGTATGCCTTTAGTTTATGAACGTGCGTTTGGCGGTATGCATGAGATAAACCCTGATAAGCAGGAAGTTTTGTTTGAAGCACGAAACCCTGTTGGCAGGGGATTTAGAGGTAAAAGAAGCAAAAAAGAGCTAATAAGAACAATGTTGCCAAATCTTGAAGACCCTGCTCAATTAATCAAAAAAATTAATGATCTGCCCACACCAGCGTGTTTTGGCTATATTGAATCATCATGGGAACCGCGAAAATCGTTTGCCGGAACCTATGACGATGCATGGCAGCAAAAACGGGCTCCTTATCTTCCCGAAGACTTTGATTCCCGCTTTTTTAACGCGGCTCATCCTGATTTGGTCTGCAATGGTTATCTTAAAGGCGGTGAGCCAGTCATGATTACAGGGATGTCGCACAACGGTCCTTTGAAATTCAAATTGCCGCTCTGCAAACTTGAGGCCGCAGTGCGAATTGCCGGAAAAACAGAATATCCTGCTTTAAATTTAGAAACCATCTTAATCGAACCGAATGAGTCGCATTTTTCTATGCTCTGGAGAGCCGCGGTTGAATGCGATAAAAAAATATTAAAAGTGGAACAAATAGACATTAACACAAAAAATCTGCAAATATAGACTTTCAGATAAATAATTTCACTGCGTTATCAGTCGTTGACGTATGACTAATACGCCTTCCTCCTTCTGGCCTTGTGAAATTAATTATCTGAAAGTCTATAGATGAAAGGACTAATTGATGCCGGAGAAAGGCACGGCTATTTTAGGCATCGGCATGATGACTGCTGTCGGAATCGGCGCTAAACAGACAGCAGCCTCAGTGCGGGCAGGAATCAGCCGTTTTTCAGAGACCGCTATACATGACAAAAGATTTGAACCATTTGTCATGTCAATATTGCCTGATGAGGTTTTACCGCCTCTGGAACCGGAGGTTGATAAAATTGTCGGCATTACTGCCAGGCAGTCGCGGATGTTGCGGCTTGCGGCTCCGGCCCTTCAGGAAGCTTTAGAGGATGCGCCTGCTATTGAAAATATTCCGCTTTACCTTGGTGTTCCTGAACCGCTTCCGAACCGTCCAAAACCTGTTGATGATCCATTCCTTGAACATCTCAGCGCTCAATCAGGGGTTCATTTTAATGTTGCAGAAAGCAAGCTTTTTCCGCAGGGACATGCTGCCGGATTGTTTGCCATTGAAGAAGCTATGCAGTGTCTTGCCTCAGGAACAAGCCAATTTGTGATCCTTGGCGGTGTTGATACCTTTTTAGATCTTTATCTGCTTGGCTCTCTTGACATGGAAAACCGTATTCTGGGAACAAATACTATGGATGGTTTTATTCCGGGTGAAGGAGCAGGTTTTTTGTTGCTCGGTTTGCCTGATAAATCCGGAGTGTTGGGTAAAGAGCCGATTGCCAAAATTCAAGCCATTGGCACAGGATATGAAAAAGGACACCGTTACAGCGAAGAGATTTATCAAGGTAATGGGTTAACAGAGGCGTTTCAGGCAATGTTTTCTTCTGATAACGGTTCTGTTGGTAAAATTCGAACCGTATATGCAGGATTAAACGGGGAAAATTTTGGAGCAAAGGAATGGGGTGTTGCCTCTATGCGAAACAGAGATCATTTTGACGAAAATTTTCGTTTTGAGCATCCTGTTGACTGTTTTGGAGATCCGGGCGCCGCGCTTGGAACAATTATGACAGGGTTATCGGCGATAGGCATAGCAAAGAAAGTAATAGATTCGCCCTGTCTGGTGTGGTGTTCTTCAGATTATGGGGCAAGAGCGGCATTGACTGTGGATATGGTTTAAAATTTAAAGCAAAAGACGGAGGCAAAATATGGGACAGACAACTTTTGTCAACTCACGGGGAATAGTTCATAAGGGAAGTGGGGGAATGAGTCCTGTTTTTCCTGATGTCTGCAAAACACCATCACCTGGTGGTCCAATTCCTATTCCATATCCAAACATTGGAAAATCATCTGATACATCAAAAGGACCGAAGAAAGTTAAAACTGACGGCAAAATGCTGATGGTAAAAGGGGCAAAGTACAGTACGACTACTGGTGATGAGGCCGGAAGCGCGGGTGGTGTGATGAGCAGCAAGACCAAGGGAGAGGCAGAATTTATGATGTACTCTTTCGATGTTAAGTTTGAGGGAAAAAATGTTTGTCGGTTGGGGGATCCGCTGTTTCATAATAAGAAGAATATTATGGGGTGATTCTCAGAAGTTTTATCAAAAAGGATGGAGTAGATGACTAATATTGGAGAAAAAGTAGAAATCGCAGATTTGTTAGATTTAGATTTCCAATGCCCCTTTGATCATGAACTGGAAGAACCGCCTGAAGTAAAAAATAATTTAGTGGGAATAGGCAGCACACTTGCTAGAAAAATGAGCAAAGGTGACAGTACCAAACTTTACAAAGATTACGAACCTCAATCGGATAAAGAAAAAATAAAATGGGGTCAGATAGCACAAAAAAATAGAAAACATGATTGTTTCAAAGGTAGTAACCCAATAAGTGTTGAATTTAAATTTGACAATTTAACTGAGAGTAAGGATTACCCTTTAACCTTTTCTGCTCACCATTTGATTCCATCACAGGAATCTTTGAAAGACCACAACATATTAGATTATATGTGTAAAAAGGGAGAGACTAAGGAGCATAATCATAATTATCCTGATGGCGCTGTTTGGTCTGATGTTGGTTATGATACAAATGGAAGTGAAAATGGAATTTATCTTCCCGGAAGCTACGCTGTGGGCGGTGGCAAGGGAGGATTAGGTATATGGTTTTCCGTGGATACAGATAAAGATGAAGAGCATGGAAATGATTATGTAGAGTATTCTAAATTACCATCTGATGATGAAGAAAAATGGCTTCTTAAAGGAAAAAAGGGCGTTATAAAAGAGGATAATCCTTGTTGGCAGTACGTTGGACAAGCAATGATAAAATCAAAAAATCAATTTCATGATCGCCATCGTTCTTACAGCAAAGATATTGTGGAGGAAGCATTAAATGCAATTTATGAACGATATAAACTCTTTGATGTCACTATAGATGGCATTTTTTGTAAAAGATGCAAAGAAAAAAAAGAAAAAATTGAAAAACAGGGCTTACCTGCCCCATATTCCATAGTACTGCGTTTAGAACATTTATCAAATAACCTCAGAATCTATTTAAAAGTCAGACATGGGCAAATTATGAAGGAAAATATTTTCACTAGCCAATGGGGTGAAAAATATATGCAGGCAAAACTCAAAGGTGAAAAAGCTGCTAACATGTTCAGATGATAACAACAATAAACTCGTCAGCCATAAGCTCTCCGGAATTTCTGAACCAGAATTAGGTAATTTATTGAAATCGTTGGTCCCAATTTTTTTGTTTCGGCCTTATTGCCATCAATGATTTCAGCAGGTTACGATAACTTGTGGCTGATGAGATAAATAGATTATAAAGGATAAAATATCATGTATTACGCAATTTTTCCAAAAGCTGATGACGACGGTATGATGCTGGGAGTTGAATATAAAAGGGATCATAGAGGTAGATCATGGCATGATGGAAATATTTTTACTTCCGATGTCAATGCGCCTGTTTGGAAACAACATCCAAAAGTGCCGATAAAAGTTACTATTGAGCAAGGGTATGAAAAAGCTCCAATGCCTAGCTTTTTGAGAGGACCAATTCCTATAATGAGTAAAAAATTACTTAATACCGTGCGTGAGGCTGGAGTGGATAATATTGATTCGTATAGAGTTGAACTTAATTATGCTGATGGCACACTTGCGTCTGAAGATTATTATGCCTTTAATTTAGTCGGTAAACTAAGGGCGGCAGATTTAGATAAATCAGTATATGATGACAATCAACCAGATAAGTTAATTGCTATGAATTTTGACTCACTATTAGTGGATGAAAACAAAACCTACGGTCAGTTAATGTTTCGTTTAGCGGAAAACATTTCTACTATTTTGATTCATGAACGTATTAAAAAGGCTATAGAAGAAGCTGGTATTCAATACATTAGAATCTGTGCAACAAAAAATGTGGCAATTTTATAAAATTCGTAGAAATTAGTTGATAAAGATAGGAGCTATAAATTGTCCTTGAGACATTGCCTGTCTATCGGAGAAGGGTCGAATTGGCGAATTGGGGTCAGGCGAATTGGGGCGAATTGGGGTCAGGCGAATTGGGGTCAAACCTTGATTATTATAAGGCGAATTGGGGTCAAACCTTGATTATTATAATAAAGATTGACAACTCAAAAAAGACTTTATAAATTTTAATCCGCCATAAAAACCCATACCCTATGGGTATGGTCAGAGATAAAAGGCTTTGCCGTTAAAACGACTCAATGTTACTTCGAGGTTGATGAGTTGTCCACACAACATCAAACAAG
>JAJSZP010000073.1 GCA_030262775.1 Deltaproteobacteria bacterium
CCGAAATAGTCTTAAATATAATACAAACTCAAGGTACATCTATACAGGTATCAGTTGAAAATTACCATCCAAATCATTACATTCTTTGATGTCCGGAGTAATAAGTTGAGCGATTTTTAATAATACAAGGCCCGCCCAGCCCTTTTCAAATTCTTTCCATTTACATTCAAAGTACTTTTCCGTGTATAAATTAACAACAGATATAGCTTCATCACTCTTTATTCCGGAAAGTACAACAGAACCACCAGGCTCTGTCATTTTAACTAGCCTGTGATATATATTCATTAATGTCGGATATCTTAAATTTGCGGTTATCAATGTAAATTTAGCATTTAAATCTTCTAAGGACATATTTTTTATTACAAATTTATCCTCAAGTTCGTTAATTTTTGCATTATCCCTGGCTTCTTTTATGGAACATGGATCAATATCAACACCAACAGCATTTTTAATTCCCAGCAGTAATGCTGTTATTCCCAAGACACCGGAGCCCGTTCCAATATCAAGAACGTTTGTTTTATCTTTCCCTTTTAATAAATTTGTTTCATTTAAAGCATACTCTATCCCTCTTATTGCTAGCCTGGTTGTTGGATGTTGACCATTGCCGAATGAAATACCCTGCCATATCTTGATTACCACATCATCTGCTTTAGGTTTATAATTAAATCCCGGCGGTTTCAGAATGACGTGCTTTGATATGCGAACGGCCTTGTTGAAAGACTTTTCTATAAACGTTCGGCCATAGTGATTTGTATATGTCAAAAAGTTTTCTGTTACCAGGCCCTTTATAAGTGATTTTATTTCTTTCCTTGTTACAGGATATTTCTGAGATAATGCTTTTTCCAGTTCTCCAGGTGTAATTTTTTTTTGGCTATCTTCAATAATATCAAGCAATTCCTTTTTGATCGCCTTTTTATCGGCCTGTAAATACAATCTTTATAATCCCCCAGAAAATATTTTCAAAAAATACGATGCATCAAGCTCGAATATATGTTCTGCATCAATACCATTCGGCACAAATATTGCTTGTCAATTTGCAAACGGTTGCTATTTCTGAATTCAAGAAAAACCGGTTTTGAAAACTACTTTATATGCTAATGAACTTGTTCTCTCACCCTCTAATAAGTTCAAATAGTTAGATGCCACAGCAAAAAGTATGCTGAATGGTATTGGTACATCAGTAAAAAATTGAAACTTCGCAGCTTGCTGCTGGGCAGTTCATTTCTTCCATCTCCAATACACAATACACAATAAAAATTAAACAGCAAATGGTGAGTGAGGTATGCTCAAAATTTAGCATAGATGTCGCTAAGTTCAAAAAAGTGACCACAGTCCCCCCCACTCGGTCTAATAATATCAGGCGGTTAACTATGTTGTAGTCATGTAACAGGCATAATGATTTCAAATAGTTACAAGTCTCTGGGGGAACTTCGGTTTAAAAGCGCTCAATTTAGGTTTTAGTAACATTTTATGAAACAAATCGGCCGAACGTGAGCGGATATGTTTTCAAAGAGATAACGCGTTACTATTTTTTAAAAATTTAAACTTTACTTTAAACTTTACTTATGATAATTATTTTTTTTCTAAAAATTCTTATTAAATTTTATTTTCAAGGGTTTATCATGAAAAAGAAAGATATTGAATATTTTAGAGAGCTGTTAACTAATAGTTTGGAAGAACTTTTGAGTAAGGCGGATGATACGGTTTCGGGAATGACTGATCCGAAAGAAAATTTTCCTGATCCAACAGATCGCGCTTCACTTGAATCGAACCGCAATTTTATGCTTAGAATCAGGGATAGAGAAAGCAAGCTTATAAAGAAGATTAAGAAAGCCCTTGAACGCATTGAAAACGGTACGTTTGGTATTTGTGATAAATGTGGTGAAGATATTTCTATCAAGAGGCTTAAAGCCAGGCCGGTTACTACCCAATGCATAGAATGTAAAACAAAAGAGGAGGCGTTAGAAAAAGCTCTTGGATTATAACAATAATGCAGGCATTGATCTTCATATCCACTCGACCGCATCTGACGGAACTTTTTCTCCATCCGAAATCCTTGCCTTAGCCAGGGATTTTAATTTAGCTGCAATAGCTATTACAGATCATGATACCATAAATGGTTCTAAAGAGGCGCTTGGCATCGGTATTCCTCCTTCATTAAAATTTTTAACTGGCGTTGAAATAAGTGCATCTCTGCCCCCATCTTTTCCAAATTCAGGAAGTTTGCACATACTGGGATATTCTATCAATATTGATGCTCCTCTTTTGAATAAAACTCTTGGTATGCTTCAGGAAGCTCGAAAGAACCGAAATCCGAGGATTGTTGATCGTCTTAATAGTTTTGGGATTGATCTTTCAATGAATGAATTGTTGAGTGAAGTTGGTGACGCTCAACTGGGGAGACCGCACATCGCAAGGCTTATGGTAAAAAAAGGTTATGTTGAATCAATCAAAGAGGCATTTGATAAATACCTTGGGAAAGGCAAGCCGGCATATGTTGATAAATATCGCGTTGACTGCTTCAGGGCAATTGAAGTCATACTCGACGCAGGAGGTATCCCTGTTATAGCGCATCCCTTTCTTCTTAATATAGGAAATATTGAAGATATAGAGGAGCTTGTTATAACTTTAAAAGCAAGGGGTCTAAAGGGAATTGAAGTTTATTATCCTGAACATAGTCAGGATAATATTGCAAAGTTAGAAGATATTGCAAATCGCTACGAATTATTGATGACCGGGGGTACTGACTTCCACGGTTCTTTGAAGCCAGAAATCAAAATGGGATCAGGGAAGGGGAATTTTTTTGTACCTTATATATTATATGAAAGGTTGATGGAAAGTATATATACCTCGAAAAATCGTTATTTGTGACCTTCCGAGGTATAAATCAAATATGAAAGAAATAAATTCTTCTGAATTTGAACAAAAATTTCTGCATAAATTTAATGAGATAACTATTCTTGAAGAGGCTCTTAGTCATAGTTCCTTTGTTAATGAGCAAGATGATGCAAACATAAAGGATAATGAGCGCTTTGAGTTTCTTGGAGACGCGGTATTAAACCTTGTTGTGGGGCATATTCTTATGCAGCGTTATCCCTACTTAAATGAGGGTGATCTTTCAAGAATGCGCGCAGGTCTTGTTAATGAGTCTCAGCTCGCAACTATAGCCCGCGCAATTGATTTGGGTTCTTTTTTAAGGCTCGGCAGGGGAGAAATTCAAACAAACGGTTGCGAAAAAAATTCTATCTTGGCTGATACTTTTGAGGCTGTAATAGCTGCTGTATATATTGATGGCGGTTTTGACGAAGCATTTAAGATGATTGAAAACCTTTTTTCCGATTTGCTGAATTCTATTGCTGCCTCGCTGGACAATCACGATTATAAGAGCAGGATCCAGGAGCTTGTTCAGGAAAATTATAAGATAATACCTCAATACAGAGTGCTTCAGGAAATCGGCCCGGATCATGACAAGACCTTCAAGGTTCAACTGGAAGTGTGCGAAATAAAAACAGAAGGAATTGGCAAGAGCAAAAAGATGGCGGAACAGGATGCTGCCAGAAAAGCTCTTGAAATTTTAATAAAATAGAGATTAATGGGAAGATTTGAGAAACCTTTTATTGTTCCGGTTTTTTTACCTAATATGGGATGTCCTCATAAATGTGTTTTTTGTAATCAATCCGCTATAACTGGAGTAAAACAAAAAATACCTTCTCCTGAAAAGATTGGGTTACATATAAATCGCTTTCTAACTTATAAAGGGAGGAACAGAAGTTCGGTTCAAATTTCATTTTTTGGCGGCAATTTTCTTGGACTCAAAATTGATTTCATAAAGTCTTTACTTCGTGAGGCCACAAAATTTGTAATTGAAGGAAGAGTTGACAGCATTAGATTTTCCACACGTCCTGATACTATAGATTACGAAAGACTGGATATTTTAAAGGAATTTCCTGTTAACACAGTTGAAATCGGTGTTCAGTCTATGGATGACAAGGTGCTTTCATTATCTGAACGGGGGCATACATCTTCAGACACAGAAAAAGCAGTCAGTATCTTAAAAGAGAGAAATTATGAAATCGGCCTTCAGATGATGATCGGCCTTCCTGGTGATAACGGGGCAGGATCTTTATATTCAGCAAAGAGGATTGCTACGCTTTCTCCTGATTTTGTCAGAATTTATCCTACCCTGGTGCTTAAAAACACCATTTTGTCCGGATGGTATAAAAAGGGGAAATATACTCCCCTGTCTCTTGAACAATGCATTACGTTTGTGAAAGATATTTATCTGATATTCAGAGAAAAGAAGATACCGGTAATCCGTATGGGCATTCAGACATCTGAGCATTTTGAAAGGGAATCAACAATTTTGGCGGGTCCTTATCACCCGGCCTTCGGACATCTTGTTCATTCGAAGATATTTCTTGATAAGGCCTCATCTATTATCAAGTCTGAGGAAATTGACTGCTGTGATTCAGTTAAAATAAAAGTTCATCCCAGAAGTGTCTCAAAGATGAGAGGAATAAAAAATTTTAATACAAAAACCCTTGAAAAAAGATTCAACATTAAATCACTTGAAATTATACCTGATCACTCTCTTGCAGAAGATGCAGTAACGGTTCACAGTTAACAGTGAAAATGCTTCAATCGTTGCATGGTTCATTGGAAAAACTGTGAACGGTAAACGGTTCCCTTACATGTCTGATTTAAAAAAGTTTTCCGGTTCATTGATTGAATTGGGCTTTTTTGTATATTCTGTTGGCACAGTTCCTTCCTTGAAGCATTCAAATATTGTCCTCTTAGATTCAGGAATAGGCAACAGTCCGGTTTCTGCATCAATTTTAGAAAAAACCACACCTTCCGGTATATGGAAGACCCTTACAGGTTTATCAGCAAGCACATACTTCATGAAATTAAGCCATATAGGGCTTGCGGCCATGGAACCAGTTTCACCTTTACCAAGGGAACTTTCATTATCAAAGCCTACCCATGTTCCGGTAATATAGCGTGGGGTGTATCCCACAAACCAGGCATCATATAAATTGTTTGTTGTGCCGGTTTTGCCGGCAACAGGTCTGTTCAATTTTTGTACCCTTCGGCCTGTTCCATATTTTACCACCCCTTCAAGTAGACTGGAAATTATATAAGCTGTGCTCTGATCTATTACCTTTTTTCTTGTGATATTAGCTTCTTCAAGCACATTGCCGTTCCGATCAATTATTTGGGTTATGAAAACAGGTTCGATGAGGTAGCCGAGATTGGCGAAGACAGAGTAAGCTGTCACGATCTCTAACAAAGATATGCCTGAAGACCCCAGAGCTATTGAAAGATCCCTGCTCAGATTTGAAGTAATACCAACTTTTCTGGCATAATCTATCGCGTAATCAATACCGATGTCTTTTAAAATTTTGATGGTTACTACATTACGAGACTTTGCAAGGGCATCACGCAGAAGAGTAGGGCCGTGAAATTTTTCTTCGTAATTTTTAGGCTTCCATATAAAATTATGTTCAGAATCCTCAAATACTATCGAAGAATCAATTATAACACTAGCTGGAGTAAACCCCTTATCAATTGCAGCCGCATAGATTATAGGTTTGAAAGCAGAACCGGGCTGACGTCTTGATTGAATTGCCCTGTTGAACTGACTTTTTCTGAAGTCTCTTCCTCCGATCATTGCTTTTACATGGCCTGTTTCAGCTTCAATAGAAAGCAGCGCCGCCTGGGCCTTTGGTTCCTGTTCCAGTTCGAGTTTCCATAGATCCGAGTCAGCTATTTTATTTTTAATTTTTACCAGTATAACATCGCCAATATCAAGTACCTCTCCAGGATGTTTTACTTTATATTCGTAGTAGGGGACATCGGGATCAGGCTTTCTTGCCCAGCGCATACTATTAAGATAAATTATTCCCTTAGCATTTCCAATACGAACAATAGCAATATCATTAGTATCATTAACTTCAATTACGACTCCATTAACTATCTTCCCTTCTTCAACAGGATTTTTTTCAAGCTTTTCCTTAAGTTGTTTTGAAAAAGCTTCGATTTCTTCTTCTGATAGATGGTTAAGGGGGCCACGATAACCCTGGCGTTTGTCAAGAGCCTTTAAACCTCTTTCTATTTCTTTACTTGCAGTCTTCTGCATTTCAATATTGACAGCAGTATAAATCTTGAGGCCATTATTATATAAAGCATCAGGGCCGTATTTATTTTCAATATAACGCCTTATATGCTCTGTATAAAAAGGAACCTTTTCAATATACCAGTTACGCCGAGGTTTTATGTCCAGTTTGGTATTTATAGCTTCTGTTGCTTGAATATTTGTAATATAGCCTTCAGCAATCATGCGGTTTAGAACGTATATCTTGCGTTGCGTTGCTTTGTCCGGACTTCTGAAAGGCGAATATCTGCTGGGGGCCTGGGGCATCCCCGCTAAAATAGCGCATTCTGCAAGGTTCAGGTTTTTAGCTGATTTGCCGAAATAATTTTCTGCAGCAGCTTCCACGCCATATGCGCCATGTCCCAGGTATATTTGGTTCAAATATAGAAAGAGAATTTCTTCTTTGGTAATTTTTTTGTCTATGCGATATGCAAGAATGACCTCTTTTATTTTGCGGGTGTAATTTTTTTCAGGTGTGAGCAAGAAAGACTTAGTAACTTGTTGAGTAATAGTGCTTCCACCCTGAACTATTGTACCAGCCTCAATATTTTTAAAATAAGCCCTTATAATGCTTAAAAAATCTATTCCCTTATGCTTAAAAAATCTTGCATCCTCTGCTGCAATAAAAGCGTCTATGAGCATTCTCGGCATTTCGGAAAGAGGTATAACGATTCTGCGTTCATTATAAAATTCAGCAATTTTTCTTTTGTCATCCGAATAAACAGTTGTAATAATTGGAGGATGATAATCAGATAGAGAAGAAATTTTAGGAAGATCTCTGCTGAGGTAAAAATAAATCCCGCCGATGGTAATAGAGCTTGATAATATTATTAATACGATAAGTCTGACAAACCATAAGAAAATATTCGTTATAAATCTTCCTGTTTCTCGTTTGGTTCGTTTTTTTAATATTTCAGATGTGCTTTTTTGTTTAACCATATTACAAAATTCCGAATTCCATATAAATTTATTATCAGATATCCAATCAGTTTTCAAGAATCCGTTAATATAAAAAATAATTTGACATTATTACATAATATAGTTATTTAATCAAGTTTTAATCCGTTATTATCAAAAAGTTTATAAATTAAGAATGGTTATGCTTATGATCGGACTTGATTTTAATAAAATCGGAGGCCTTGTCCCGGCTATAGTTCAGGAGTATAAAACAGGGGAAGTATTAATGCTGGCTTTTATGAATCAGGAAGCTTGGGAGACAACCCTTTCAACAGGCAAAGCTACATTTTACAGCCGTACAAGGAATGAACTCTGGATCAAAGGAAAAACTTCAGGGAATATGCAGATAGTTAAAGAGGTAAGAATAGATTGTGATGATGATACCGTTCTTTTGAAAGTTGAACAGGTTGGAGGCGCTGCCTGTCACACGGGTCATAAAAGCTGTTTTTATAAAAGAGTTGAAGAAGATGGATCAATAAAGATTATTGGAAAGCCTTTGTTTGATCCTGAAGAGGTATATAAGAAATGAGTAGAAAATTAAAACTCGGCATTCCCAAGGGCAGCCTGCAAAATGCTACAATAGCACTTTTCAGGCGGTCAGGGTGGAAGATAAATGTTAATGGAAGAAGCTATTTCCCTGAAATTAACGATAACTCAATTGAATGTGCAATTTGCAGAGCTCAGGAAATGTCGCGTTATGTAGAAAGCGGAACTCTGGATGCAGGGCTGACAGGGAAGGACTGGATTGCTGAAAACAGCTCAGATGTTTGTGTTGTTGCTGATCTTGTTTACTCCAAGGTAAGTTCGCGTCCTGCAAGGTGGGTACTGGCTGTTCCTTATGACTCGCCGATTAATAAACCGGAAGACCTTAAGGGGAAAAAGGTGGCGACAGAGCTGGTTGAATTTACGAAAAGATACTTTGCTGAAAAGGGTATTGATGTTGCAATTGAATTTTCATGGGGCGCAACAGAGGCAAAGGTTGTTTCGGGTCTTGCAGACGCCATCGTTGAGGTTACTGAGACCGAAAGCACAATAAAGGCGCATGGGCTTCGTATTATAAAGGAACTGATGCAGACCAATACTCAGCTTATCGCAAATCACAATGCATGGGAGGATACTTTTAAAAAAGAAAAGATAGAACAGATATCTCTTTTACTTACAGGAGCTCTTTTAGGTGAAAAACTGGTTGGGCTTAAAATGAATGTGCCTGAATCAAAAATTGAAAATATTGTATCTCTGCTCCCAAGCCTGAATGCCCCAACAGTAGCGTCGCTTTATCAGTCAAAATGGTTTTCAGTAGAAACAGTCGTAGACTCCAATGTCGTTAGGGATTTAATTCCCAACCTCCTTAAAAATGGCGCTGAAGGTATAATTGAGTATCCACTTAATAAGATAGTATAGAGAGCCCAAAAGGCGCTAAAGTAGAGACGAATCTTGTATTCGCCCTACCTAATCAGGGCGATTACAAGGATAGCCCCTACTGTTAACCGTAAACGGCTACACTAAATGAAAATAAAATCCGCTGAATTCATTACAAGCGCTGTTAAGCCATCTCAGTATCCTCCGGCAGTCCTGCCGGAAATAGTTTTTGCTGGACGTTCTAATGTGGGTAAATCTTCTCTTATTAATACACTTTTGAACCGGAAGCGTCTGGTTAAGACAAGTTCAACACCAGGGCGTACTCAGCTTATCAACTTTTTTCTTATAAATGAGAAATTTTCGTTTGTAGACCTCCCCGGGTACGGATACGCAAAGGTCCCAGCGTCTATACAGAAAAACTGGGGCCCCATGATTGAGACATATCTTACTTCCAGAAAAACTTTAAAAGGGATTGTATTAATTATGGATATACGGCGTATGCCTGGCAAGTACGAATTTGATCTTATGGACTGGCTTTATCATTATAATATTCCGGCTGTCCTTATACTGACAAAAGCTGATAAGCTGTCAAAAACAAAACAGATTAAGCAGCATCTTTCCATATCAAAAACCCTGTCTGTTGATGGGAATGACTTGATACTGTTTTCTGTAAAATCACGTCAGGGTAAAGATGATGTGTGGGATGCTGTAGAAAAGTTATTACAGGAAGACCTTTGAAGAAATTAAATAACATGTTAGCTGACTTTAAATCAGGATTTGTAACTATTGCCGGTGCTCCCAATGTCGGTAAATCCACTCTTTTAAACAGGATGATCGGCGAGAAAATTTCAATTACTTCCAAAAAACCTCAGACTACCCGTAATCGTATAATCGGGATAGTACACAGGCCGTTGTCACAGATAGTTTTTATTGATACACCCGGAGTCCACAGGGCAAAAGGTCCATTAAACATTAGAATAGTTGATGTCGCGCTTTCGGCCCTAGCTGATGTTGATCTGATTTTAGTTGTTTTAGACGTGACAAATCCTGATCCTGAGTCTGAAAAGATTCTGGTAAAACGACTTGGAAAACAGAAAAGACCGGTTATTTTTGTCCTTAACAAGATAGATTTAATAAAAAAACCTGAACTTCTTGTTATCATAGATAAATGGATAAAGGCTTACCCTTTTGAGGCTGTTATACCTGTTTCCGCTAAACATGGAACTCAGGTGGAAGAGCTTATCAAGGCGATGGAGCTCATTCTTCCGAAAGGCCCCCCATTCTTTCCTGAAGATGCTGTAACTGATATGCCGGAACGCTTTATTGCTGCCGAGATGGTTCGTGAAAAGGTTTTTCGTTTAACCGGTGAGGAAGTGCCATACTCAATAGCTGTGACTATTGATTCTTTTTCCGAAGACGCCAAAGGTTCTCTTATTAAAATATATGCAACCATTCATGTTGAGCGTGATTCTCAGAAAGGTATAATAATAGGAAAAAACGGGAGCAAGCTTAAAAAAATCGGTGAAGAGGCTCGCATGGAAATCCAGAGGATGGTCGGCGCAAAAGTTTTTTTAAAGCTTTTCGTGAGGGTGCAGAAAAATTGGAGCAAAGACACTAAGGCTTTGAGAAGATTCGGTTACTGATGATTGTTTCTTTTCATCCCTGTTTTGGGGCAGATAAATATATAATCTGTGCCGGACGCAAGCCTGATGCTGATGATCTTGCTGCAATAAAGGCTGCCGATGCTGTAATCCTGCCTCAGGGCTGCAATGAAGTGCTTTACAATATGGCAAGTAAAAACTGCTCCAATATATTTCCTGATTATGAGGCAAAGTTTAAGTATCCCGGCAAAATAGGCCAGATTCGTCTTTTTCGGGAAACAAATGTTTTACACCCGAAATCTGTGACTTTTGAGAGAGTTACTTCTTTTTTAGATAATTATGGAGCAGAATCCAAAAACCCTGTTTTTGATTTTCCTTTTGTATTCAAGTTTGACTGGGGTGGAGAGGGTTACGGTGTGTTTTTGATAACTTCTCCTGAAGAGTTTAAAGATGCTATTCAAAATGCTTTAAATTTTGAGCACGCTGGTCACATGGGTTTTTTGATACAGGAATATATTCCTTCACAAGGCAGAAGCTTGAGAGTCGTTGTAATAGGGCAAAAATTTATTTCCTACTGGCGTGTCCATAAAAATACAGAAGAATTTTGCTCCAGCCTGGCAAAAGGAGCTTATTTAGATTTTGATTCTGATTCTGACCTGCAGAAAGCGGCAGTGAAATCAGCAAAGCATTTCTGTAAAATGACAGAAATTAATCTGGCAGGTTTTGATTTCCTCTTTTCATCAGAAGAGGTTATAAAAGAACCGTTTTTTCTTGAAATAAACTATTATTTCGGCAGGCGTGGTCTGGGAGGGTCTGAGAAGTACTATCAAATACTTGAATCAGAGATAAATAAATGGGTTTACAGCCTTGGTTTATATGAAAAAAAACATTTTAAAGCCATTTGCATATGATCTTGATGATAAAGATATAAAGAGAGAACGCGGTAAAGCCAAAGAGTTAAGAGATTCACAGTGGTGGAAACGCTGTCTTGCAAAAGGGATATGCCATTACTGTGGAAAGCAAACCCCGCCAAAAGAACTTACAATGGATCACATCGTGCCGATATCGCGCGGAGGCAGAAGCACAAAAGGCAACATAGTTACTTGTTGTAAGGAATGCAATAACAAAAAAAAGTATCTTCTTCCAATGGAATGGGAGCAGTATTTAAATGATATTTCATCAGTAATGTCCGGTTAAATTTTTGCATGTAACCGGCAACGTTTTTGTTCTTTGAAAAAGAATAAATCTGTAGAGCTGCTGGTATCACAAAATTCATTAGCAGGTGACGTTTCCACCACGCAAAAAAAATAGATGTTTCATCCGGGCTTATAAATCCGAAAAATCAATATTGATGATTATATTTCAAAACTCGAAAGCAATGAATCGTTAAACCACCTTGAAAATCTCAGGAAATTACAACTTACATTCCACACCTTTTTTTTGCATACACTGCCCAATTTTTTTATTATATGATAACAGTAAAATAAAACAATATTGGTAAAATTTAAAAAAAGTAAGAACCGAGGTATTCGCAAGATTAAAGAAATATTGTATGGCCTTTCTGTAACAGTATCAAAAGATGATCAGGCGGTTTCAAGATTAAGAGAGGAAGCCGGTTGCCTTGTTATGATTACCAATGTTCCCCAAAAAGGTGAAGGCAGCTACGATTCTAAATCAATCTTAAAAGCTTACAAAGATCAGTACGGCATAGAACAAAACTTCGGGTTTCTAA
>JAJSZP010000074.1 GCA_030262775.1 Deltaproteobacteria bacterium
CAGTTCAAGAACTTTTTCTGTTCCCTGAATATTAGTTTTTATTGATTCAAGAGGGTTGTTAAGTATATACTGTACTCCGACTGCTGCGGCTAAATGAAAAACAATATCACATATGCCTGTCAGTTCGAGCATTGTATTGTGGTTTAGAATTGTATCAATATGGATGAATAGTTTGTTTTTGAAGCGTTCATTTTCCTTAAGTTCTTTTATATTATATAGAGAACCAGTTGAAAGGTCGTCAATAATATATACTTCGTCTCCTCTTTCAAGATACGCTTCAGCAAGATGAGATCCGATAAAACCTGCGCCACCTGTGATAAGAACTCTCATAAATATCTCCTTACTGTCTGTAAATAGTCAAATAGTCAAATAGTCAAATAGTCAATCACTCAACTATTTAACGATATCTATAATATATTATAATAATTAGTTAGGCAATCTTAAATTTGACAAATTCTTAACACAAAAACAGCGCTCCACGCTCAGATCTTTCAGAATATGCTTAGAGCATAAAAGGTTATTGACAAATTCTTAAAGAAAATGTTAATTATACTTATATGAATATCATTTTCCCTGAAAATCTACTGCCGAGAGAAATTCTACCAAAAATAATTCCCTTTTTGGAACTTGAGAATATACTTCTTTTAACCGGCGCAAGGCAGACAGGCAAGACTTCGCTTTTATATTTATTAATCAGGCAGTTATTAAATAATGATATCTCCCCTTCACAAATTCTTTACTTTGACCTGGAAAATATTTATGATTTTAGCCTGTTGCAATCTTTAAAAGATTTCAATGAGTTTTGGCAAATATTGAAAGATAAAGGCATTGACCGGCAAAAAAAAGTATTTGTTTTTATTGACGAGGTGCAACATCTTGACAAGCCGTCTTCCTTCTTGAAATATCTGCATGATCACTACAAACCAGGACTTAAGTTTATTGTTACTGGTTCATCTTCTCTAGAGATCAAGAAAAAGTTTACAGATCGATTGACTGGACGGGTTTATTCTTTCGTAATTAAGCCACTTAGTTTTCGGGAATTTCTTGAATTTAAAAAAGAAAAAGAGCTGGCAAAGATTCTTTTGAGTTTTAATCTTCACTTCTGGATTTATGCTAAACATCCTGAAGAAAATTTCAAGAAGATTAGTCAGAGCCATAAACGCAGGCTTAATGCTCTTTTAAGCGAATATTTGGTTTTTGGCGGGTACCCCGCAGTTTCATTGAAAGAAAACCCGCTTATAAAACAAAGAGATCTTATGGAAATATATTCTTTATATATCAGACGCGATATTAAAGATATTGGACAAATTGATGATGTTTCAGGATATAATAATCTGGTTTCTTTGCTTTGTCTTCAAATTGGCAACCTGGTAAAAGAGCAGGAATTAGCCGTATCTTCAGGACTGTCTCGACCGACTGTTAAAAAGTATCTATTTTTATTAGAAAATACATATGTTCTTAAACTGGTGCGACCTTTTTTTACTAATAAAAGAAAAGAGATAACAAAAACTCCCAAGGTTTTTTTTGAGGATGTTGGATTAAGAAATGGCGTAATTAACAACTTTGATGCCTTGAGCCGGCGAGTGGACAATGGAGCAATTATAGAGAATTTTGTTTTTAGTCAACTCAGCAAAGAAAATGATTTTTCTCAAAAAATTAGTTTTTGGCGAAGTCAGGCTAAAAATGAAGTGGATTTTATATGGCATGAGAATATAAATGAACCATATCCAATTGAAGTGAAACTAAACTACACCCACAAGCAGCCTTTTCCGTCAGGGCTTAAAAGTTTTATAAATTTGTATCTACCATCCAGGGCTTTTATTATACATCTGGGAGAGCCCGCTTTTTTAAGTTTCAAGAAAACAAAAATCTATGTAATTCCTGCTTGGGCAATTTAATAAAATTTTAAATGATAGTCTTTGGAACTTCAGTTTGCTGAACTTTATCACTTTTTTGTCATTTTTTTTATGTCTGGCATTAACACCGATTGTCAGGTTTGTTGCGATTAAAAAGGGGTGGATTGCTTATCCCACAAAAGATCGCTGGCATAAAAAACCAACAGCTCTTTTTGGTGGTATTGCTATATACGTTGGCATAGCAATACCACTTTTTTTTATTGCAGATTTTTCCTCAATTCTACCCCATATCATAAGAACATCAGACCATATGGCTTTGCCTTCAATTAGCGCGGTTATCTGGATTGGGATGACCCTTCTTTTTTTTCTTGGATTAGTAGATGATTTTGTTCATATTAAACCACATACAAAACTGGTGGGACAAATACTTGTAGCTTCAATGGTTGCTTTTTTAGGATTTCGTCTTCACTGGTTTTCATCCCTTACTGTGGATACTACTTTAACTATAGTGTGGATCGTTGGTATAATAAACGCTTTTAATCTGATTGATAATATGGACGGCCTTTGTGCCGGCGTAGGCTTTATTGCAGCCTCTTATCTGGCATTATTATATACAGGGATACTGCCGGAAGCTACTCTTGTATCTGTAATAATTGCAGGGGCATTGGCTGCTTTTCTGTTTTACAACTTTAATCCCGCATTAATTTTTATGGGAGACTGCGGAAGTCTTTTTATCGGCTTTATATTATCTATGCTGTGCCTTTACTATCCGAAAGCAGGCGCAGCCAATGTACTGTCATTATATGCTGTCCCAATAATGATCCTCATGGTTCCTATTTTGGACACTTCTATGGTTACATTAATTAGAATCTTGAGTGGCCGCAAGGCTTCTGTAGGAGGAAAAGATCATACATCACATCGTCTGGTTCTCATGGGGCTAAGTGAAAAAGGCGCAGTACTATTATTATATGGCATCGGCGCTGTATCCGGCATAGCGGCATTGTTCGTAAGCAAAAGTGATACATTAACATCCCCCGCAGTAATTATTCCGCTGGTTCTATCAATTATTTTGATGGGAATTTATCTTGCTCAGATTCGCGTATATCCTGAAAAAGAATTTTCACTTTTACGTGGGAAATCCTACACTCCGATATTGATTGAGTTGACCTATAAGCGGCAGCTCGTGCTGGTAATTCTTGATTTCTGTTTGATAGCATTCGCATATTATCTTTCTTACCGTTTACGTTTTGATTCCAATGAATTCCCTGTCTATTTCAAAGTATTCCTGCATTCGCTTCCAGCGGTAATTGCTTGTAAGTTTGCGGTCTTTTTTGCAGTTGGTGTTTACAGGGGGGTCTGGGGTTATATGAGTACTAATGATGTTTTGGTATATTTAAAGGCCTCTTCTTTAGCTACTATTTTCTCCGTTGTTGCAGTAACATATGTTTATCGGTTTGAGGATTTTTCCAAAGGAATATTTGTTATAGACTGGTTTTTAACAATAGGCTTTCTCCTTGGCTCGCGAGGCTTTTTTATGTTTTTAGGTGACACAATGAAGCGGAAGACTTTAGCTGGTAAAACAGTTTTAATCTACGGTGCCGGCAGGGGAGGGGAAATCCTGTTACGTGAAATATTAAATAACAAAAGGCTTAAAATTAAACCGATTGGTTTTATTGATGATGATGAATTAAAAACCGGAAAAATACTTCAGGGTTATCCGATTTTTGGAGTTTTCAAAGACATTGAGTTTCATCTTAATAAATATAAAATAAGCGGTATGCTGATATCTTTCAATAATAAAGATCCGCAAAAACTTAAAGCGATTAAGGAGTGTTGTAAGGCAAACGACCTGTTTTTGCAACAGTTTTCCGTTCATCTGGAAGATATAGACCTTGAGATACTACCTTGATTCCGATTATTTTTTTTGCCAGATGATAGTTGACATTTTTATGATGCTTATATATGATGTTATCATAATGACAGCATAAAATGACATCGCATACTTGGGAGAGGCTCATGAAAACGATTACGGTTCGTGGCGTGGATTTAGATCTTGCAAAAAAACTGAAACAGGTTGCATCTAAAGAGGCCAAAAGTGTCAATCAATTTGTTTTGGAGATGCTTCGGCAGAGTGTAGGCATGAAAAAGCAAAAAAAATTTACCAGGATTTATAATGATTTGGATCATCTTTTTGGTACTTGGGCTGATGCAGAATTTAAGGCTATGAACGATAAAATTATGGATGAAAAAAAAATCGATGAGGAGCTGTGGAAATGCAAGACCTGTTGATTGATACCAATATTTATGCTTATGCCATGAAAGGGGATCCAGAGGTCGTCTCTATCCTGCGGCGGTGCCGCAAGATAGGAATCTGCGCTGTTAGCATCGGGGAACTTTTGTCCGGATTTAAAGGTGGCGTCAAAGAGAAAACAAACAGGGAGGAGCTTGAACAGTTTCTGGATTCACCTCGAGTTTTTCTCTATTCAATTGATGAAGATGCTGCTGAATTTTATAGCGCTATTTTAAACGAACTGAGAAGAATAGGCAGGCCTATTCCGACCAATGATATTTGGATAGCATCTGTGGCCTTTCAACATGGACTGAGGATGTTTAGCAGAGACAGCCATTTCACATATATTCCCGGGTTGGTTGTGGTTTCCTGAGGTCTGATATGAAAAATCAGAGCATTTTGAAAATTGAAAAGCTTTTAAAAAAAGGTGTTAACATACCAAATCCTGATAGTGTTGAAATCGGCAGCGAAGTAAATATAGACAGAATTTCCGGAGAGGGTGTTGTTATTTATTCGGGGTGTAAAATTTTTGGTGGTTCTACGCTGATTTTAAAGAATACAAGGCTGGGATATGAAAGCCCTGTAACCATTGAGAACTGCCATATTGGTACGAATGTTGACATTAAAGGAGGCTTTTTAAGACAAGCTGTTTTGCTTGAAAAAGTGAGCATAGGTTATGGCTCACATATAAGAGAGGGAACAATTCTTGAAGAAGAAGCGAGCATTGCTCATGCAGTTGGGTTGAAACACACTATACTTTTACCTTTTGTTACCCTGGGCAGTTTAATTAACTTTTGTGACTGTTTTATGTCGGGCGGAACCAGTAAAAAAGACCATAGTGAAGTTGGGAGCTCCTATATTCATTTTAATTATACGCCGAATCAGGACAAAGCTACCGCATCTCTTATCGGTGATGTGCCCAATGGAGTTATGCTTAATCAGCGGCCGATATTCCTGGGAGGGCAGGGGGGGCTCGTAGGACCTTGTCGTCTCGCCTTTGGTACTGTAATCGCGGCCGGCTCAATTTACAGGAAAGATGAATTAAGACAGGGACGTCTAATTTTTGAAGGATTGATGAAGAGCGGAAATATTGCTTTTACGTCAGGCTTGTTTCGAAGTTTAAAAAGGATAATGGCCAACAATATAATCTATATTGCAAACCTTATAGCGCTTATGCAGTGGTATCTGCATGTTCGTTCAAGGTTTATTTCAGATAATTTTCCCGATGTCCTTTTTGATGGCCTTAAAGAAAAACTTAATATGGCAATTGATGAAAGGATAAGAAAGTTAAAGGATTTCTGCCGGAATCAACCTGATTTTGATGGAATAAAAGACTCTTTCAATAAAATGCGTTTAAATGAAGGTGACATAAGCTTAAGAGATACTTTTCTAAAACATATTGATTCAGGTATACAAAAGTCAGGTATGAATTACATCTCAGTAATAAAGGGGCTTGAGAATAAAAGCTCTGAGCTTGGGACAAAATGGCTCCAGGGGATAGTTGATAGCGTGACCGAGACAATAGGAAGAAATTTATGAGTAGTTTGTTTGGCACCGATGGAATAAGAGGTCTGGCTAATGAATATCCAATGACTTCTGAAATGGCTATGAAAGTCGGCAGGGCAGTTGCATATTTTTTTAATAGAAAAGAAAAGGGCAGGCCAAAGATAATTATAGGAAAAGATACAAGAATATCCGGTTATATGCTGGAATATGCATTGGTATCGGGAATTTGTTCCATGGGTGCAGATGCATACCTTGCAGGCGTCCTTCCAACTCCGGGAATTGCATATATAACAGCTTCTGATGCTGATGCCGGCATTGTTATATCTGCATCTCATAATCCATTTTATGATAATGGAATTAAAATATTTAAGAGAAACGGTTTCAAGCTTTCAGATGAAAAAGAGGCTGAAATTGAAAAAATATTGTTGAGTGACGAAATATCTTCAATTTGCAGAAAGATACGGATGACAGGTGGGGTGTATAGAATAGATGATGCAGGACAAAATTATATAGATTTCCTTTTGAGTAAAGTACCAAAAAATTTCTGTCAGGGGCTGAAAATCGTTATTGATTGTTCCAATGGAGCAACTTACAAGGTTGCTCCTGAATTATTTGTCAGGCTCGGGGCAGAAGTTGAATCACTTTTTAATAATCCTGATGGAAAGAATATAAATAAAAACTGTGGTTCAGAAAATACTTCAGAATTAAGAAAAATTGTTTTGGGAAAACACGCTGATATCGGCCTTGCCTTTGATGGAGATGGTGACAGGCTTATTGCTGTTGATGAAGATGGCAATATTATAACCGGCGATCAGATTCTTGCCATATGTGCAAAAAGCATGAAAAAGAAAGACCAGCTTAAAAGCAATACAGTAGTCAGTACAGTAATGAGCAATATGGGGCTTGATATTGCCTTAAACGATATGGGCGTTAAACATATTAAGGCAAAAGTTGGAGATCGATATGTTTTGGAGAGCATGATTCATTCCGGGGCTGTTCTTGGGGGCGAAGATTCAGGCCATATGATTTTTTTGGATCACCAGACAACAGGTGATGGTATTCTTACTGCTTTAAAATTAATTGAGGCCTTGAAAAATGATTCTAAGCCTCTGTCCGAACTTGTCAAAATTATGAATGTGTTTCCTCAGGTACTTATCAACGTTGAGGTTAAAAACAAGCCTGACATTTCATCTGTACCGAAGATTACTAAGGCAATAAAGGCAGTCGAAAAAAATTTAGACGGGCAGGGAAGGGTGCTTGTTCGTTATTCAGGTACTCAGCCCCTCTGCCGTGTAATGGTAGAGGGGCCTACACAAAAAATAACCGAGAAATATTGTCAAGAAATAGCCGACACAATTGGTCGAGTAGTTCAGGAACCCTTATAAGTCGACGACTCGACTAATAATCATCTTCTGTCCCCAAGTATTCTCAGCAACATAAGGAAAAGATTTATAAAATCAAGATATAATGAAAGCGCCCCTAAAATTGCACCTTTTCTAACAACTCCTGCATCAACTCCGGCTGGCTGGGAAAGCGCCATGTGTTTCAGCTTCTGTGTATCATAGGCCGTCAACCCAACAAACACTAACACACCGATATAACTTATTATCATACTCATCCCGGAACTTCGGATAAAAAGATTAACAACAGAAGCAATTATAATCCCGATAAGCCCCATGGCCATAAATCCACCAAGTGAAGTCAGATCACGTTTGGTTATCATTCCATAAACACTGCAAGTAATAAAAGTTGCAGAGCATATAAAGAATGTGGAAGTTATAGATGAGCTAGTATATACAAGAAAAATAAAAGAAAGAGTAGCTCCATTTAATGCTGAATATGCAACAAACATAGCTGTTGCAGTTGAAGCCTGTATTTTTTCCACCCTTGCGCTCAGGTAAAAAACAAGACCAAGTTCCGCTATAATCAGACCAAAAAATACAAGTTTATTTCCGAATATGAGATTAATTAAGGTCTCGCTGTTTGATACATAGAATGCAACAAATCCGGTAAGTCCAAGGCCAATGGCCATCCAATTGTAAACGCTGCGGATAAATTCATTAACCATTATCTGAGTTTGCGGTTTGCTATATGGAATAGAATTTTGCATATTACCTCCTGAGCCGGATAAACCGGAAAAGTCTATAGTTAAATGGTTGATTAATAATATTTATAATAACACATTTTATGGCATTTTCAAGAAATATGTTTATTTAAAGTATAACATTAAATATAGATAATAACCAATTAGATAGTATAGTGATTTCACATTGTTACATGTTTTTTATATCCCGATCACCCTTCATCCTGTTAATCCTGTCAAAAAAGTCTTTGTAAGATATGAAACCGGTTCAATTATATAAAAGCCTTTGTGACCTCGCAGAAAAACTTGACATTGAGGTGTCAGAGCAAAACCTGCGAAAAACGGGAGTTAAGGCGAAAAGCGGTTTTTGCAAGGTAAAAGGCAAGAATCTTTTTATCATGGATAAAAAGATATCCGTGCAGAAAAAAATTAGAATTCTTGCAAAGTTTTTAGGCAAAATGCCGCATGAAAATATATATGTTATGCCGGCTGTTCGCGATATCCTCAAAGCTCCATGACAGCCTTCACTCTTCCGCCTATATATTCGGCCTTTTGCTGAAAAGTTTACATAATATACATTATCAGACGTTGTTGAAAATCATTCAAACCCCTCTCAAGCAAAAAAACACGAAACTCTGTGTGATCTGCGGATTAAAAACATTGAATGAAATTCTTATCTGTGATAATTTTAAATTCAGGATTAACGAAATTTCTTTACTTTTTTACCTGTAAGCAGGCAGATATCCTGATTATCCTGTCAAAAAATAGCTCCTCTTGCAAAAACACATGAAACCACGTTGCCTGAGCTATATATTTTCTACAGAGGTATAAGCTGTAAGCACACATTATGCGGTAGCGCTCTGCTGATCGGCGTTGTTTCTGCAAGAGGCTCAATAGAACGTAATTATCTGTATGAGCCAGAATGCAAGAAAAATATATACGGTATCCGAGTTAACATCAGGACTTAAAACATTACTTGAAGAAAGCTTTCCTTTTGTATGGATATCAGGTGAAATATCGAATTTAAGCACACCTGTTTCTGGGCATTTTTATTTTACATTAAAAGATGAAAATGCCCAGATAAGAGCCGTGATGTTTCGTGGCCAGAACAAAAAACTAAAATTTATACTTGAAGATGGATTGAGCATTATTGGATTGGGCAGGATAAATCTTTATGAACCTCATGGAAATTATCAAATTATATTTGAATATATTGAGCCAAAAGGTATTGGCGCTTTGCAGCTTGGTTTTGAAAAACTAAAAAAACGTCTTTTCGAGGAGGGCATTTTTGACGATAAATATAAAAGCCCCCTTCCCTTTTTGCCAAATAAAATTTGTGTAATAACATCTCCTGCCGGCGCTGTAATTCATGATATTATAGATATTATTAACCGGCGTTTTTATAATATTCCCATTGAAATTATACCTGTTAAAGTTCAAGGTGACAGCGCCGCTCAGGAAATTGTTTCGGCTTTTGATATGATAAGCACACTTGCTGATTCTAAAAAAAAGGCAGATGTTGTAATTCTTGCACGGGGTGGCGGTTCTATAGAAGATCTTGCTGCATTTAATTCTGAGGAGGTTGCGAGAGCTATATTTGCATCAAAGATTCCTGTAATTTCTGCTGTTGGACATGAGACCGATTATACAATATCTGATTTTGTTGCTGATCTTAGAGCTCCTACTCCTTCTGCTGCTGCCGAGCTTGCTGTTCCGCTTAAAAATGAACTCAAAAATAGACGCTATGAAATATTTAAAAATTTAATCGCAAGAATATATAATAACATTGACAAGTTAAATAATAGGTTAAACGAACTGAATAATCGCCTTGTTGATCCAGGAAAAAATATTCAGGATTTCAGACTAAGAATTGATGATTATATTAATAGGTTATTAAAATCCATATGTAATATTATAGATAAACAACGTGATCAGCTTATATGGATGACCAGAAGTTTATATGCAAATATTCCTTATAAACATATCGACAACCTTAATGTGACGCTTAAACGATTGGATGATAACCTACTGTTATCTATAGATGTATATATACAAAACATGCGTTCTGCAACAATTGTTCTTACTTCAAGGCTGAATGATTTAAGCCCTGTTGCCATCCTGGATCGTGGTTATAGTATAACGAGAACTATTCCTGATGCAGTCGTTGTAAGAGATCCAAAAACAGTAAAATCAGGTCAGGAGCTTGAGGTAATGGTAGCTAAAGGTTCTTTAATTTGTCGTGTAGAAGGAAAATCATATAATGGGTAAGATAAGTTTTGAAAAATCTTTAAAACAGCTTGAGCAGATAGTTCAGGAACTTGAATCCGGAAATCTGCCACTTGAAAAAGCTATGAAAAAATTTGAAGAAGGCGTTAAGCTTTCAAAATATTGTTCTGAAAAACTGGATGAAACTGAAAAAAAAATTAGCGTTTTATTGCATGATAATAAGGGCAATATAGCGGAGGAACCTTTCATGCCTGAGAATGAATCAAAAGATGATTAAAAGGCCGGCATCCAGTTTTGATCTGAATTCATACCTTATTTTAAAGCGTAAAAAAGTTAATGCTTTTATTAATGAGATTCTGAATAATGCTGCAAATTCCAGCCGTATTGTTCAAGCAATGCATTATTCTCTTATGGCCGGAGGAAAGCGAGTAAGGCCTATCCTGTGCATTGCTGCTTCTGAAGCTGTGGGAGGGAATGCAGATGGTGTTTTGCCCGCGGCTTGCGCCCTTGAAATGATCCACACTTATTCTCTAATCCATGATGATCTGCCAGCAATGGACAACGATGATCTGCGAAGAGGAAAGCCCACATGTCACGTAGCATTTGACGAGGCTACGGCTATTCTATCAGGCGATGCACTTCTTACTTTGGCCTTCCGGATTCTTTCATCAATTAATTTAATTAATTCATCAAACTGGCTGAAAGTTATACATAAAATTTCATTTGCTGCCGGGCACAACGGCATGATAGGTGGGCAGATGAGAGATATAGCATCAGAAAATACTTTGCTTTCTCTAAAAGAACTTGAAGATATGCATTCCCTGAAAACAGGAGCCCTTATTGAAGCATCAATATTTTCCGGTGCCCTGTTAGGTGGTGGAAATCAGAAGCAGCTTGATCAGCTCGAAATTTATGCAAAAAATATAGGTCTTGCATTTCAGGTTACTGATGACATCCTTAATATCGAAGGCGACCCTGCTGTTATGGGAAAGGCTGCAGGTACTGATAATGCCAGGGGGAAAAGCACATATCCGTCTATAATGGGATTAGGCAAATCCAAAGAATTTGCAAAAAAACTTTTACATAATGCCTTGCAGGCTCTTGATAATTTTGATAATAATTCTAATTCTCTCCGGGCTATTGCGCGCTACATAATTGAAAGGGAAAAATAACGCAAGTAAAAGTGCCTAAAGTTAGCTAAAGTATATTAAAGAGCCTAAACTCCGGCCTGTGAGCTATACAAAATCCTGGCTGGAACTATAACATTGCATCCTAAACGAAATTCAAAACTACTGGATACAAAACAGCATCCACATGTTGTCATTCAAAACAATCTTTTCAATCGAAGCCATATCAATACAAAGGTCCCTCATACAGGGACTATAACCATCATATTTCATAATAACCTCCAGCTAAATTGATTGTCGCAAAGGATTACAACCTCTCAAAGGCCAGTGTATACCGCTACCTCGGCAAAACGGCAGAAAACAGCGGGTAATCTTTGGAATGCACCTTTTCGGGGCGTTGTGCCAAAAACCCCTAATTAGAAACTTTGTACATTGAACCCTCCGTAAGTGTGTTAAGGCATAACACCGAACTGAGCCGCCACGCTGTGAAGACTCACTGGTTAATTATTTTACGAGAGCCGCTTGACTTTGCTGGTCGGACTCAAGTGATTTGTTGGACGAAGCCGCTATGCGGCGGAAAAAAAATCAAAAATAGTGTATAACTCCTATACTTGTCCAATTTCGGGCACTTTTAAAAAAGGAGTGTACCATGAATCAAAC
>JAJSZP010000075.1 GCA_030262775.1 Deltaproteobacteria bacterium
AGCTGCTGCATTTTTTGTGTTCATTGGCGCCACATTTTTTACCTATGGAATGATGATGTTTGCTCCGGGTGATGCAACCCTGGAAATAGCCATTGCCCGCTATGGAGGCCATGACCGGGTGGACAAGGCTACTATTGAATGGATCAAAAAAAAAGAAGGATTGGATAAACCCTTTTTACATCAATATTTTCATTGGTTGAAACGTGTTGTCGTCCTTGATTTAGGAATCTCGCTGGTAAAGGAAGAGCCGGTATGGCAACTTATATGCACCCGTTTTGCAAGAACATTTGAGCTTGCGCTATCTGCCATTGTCATTGCGCTATTGATAGCCGTTCCCATAGGTATTCTTGGAGGAGTCAAACAGGGATCATGGATAGATTCCATGGGAGTGACAATTGCCGTGACAGGTGTTTCCATGCCCAATTACTGGCTGGGTCTGATGCTTATAATCCTTTTTTCCGTGAAACTAAAATGGCTTCCTGTGTTCGGGTATGGTGACTGGCGCCATATAGTAATGCCTGCCATAACCCTTGGCACGGCATTGACAGCCTATACCACTCGAATCCTGCGTTCTGCCATTATTGAGACATTGCAATCCGAGTATCTTATAGCGCTTCGTGCCAGAGGCATCAACAAACCTTTAGTGCTTGGCAAACATATATTGAAAAACGCCCTTATACCGGTTGTAACAGTGGTGGGACTTGAATTCGGAATGATTCTCGAAGGCGCAGTGATTACCGAGACTGTTTTTGCATGGCCTGGCATAGGAGACTTGATGGTGAGTGCGGTAAGCAACAGGGACTATCCACTCATACAGGGCATTGTGCTTTTCACCGCAATGATTTTTGTATTGATAAATTTTCTTGTGGATATTGTATACAGGTATCTGGATCCACGAATTCGATTATCATGAACGTGCGCAGTGTATTAAAAAATCCTTTACTTATAATCGCAGTAGTAATTTTGTTTGCGGTGATAGTTATAACTCTGTTCGGGCCCATGCTTGCCCCACATGATCCTGTTGAAACTGATTTGTCTGTTAGATTCAATACTCCATCTCTGAAATATCCTCTGGGAAATGATTCTCTGGGCAGATGTCTTTTTTCACGAATCTTGTGTGGTGCCCGCATGTCTATTGGATTAGGCATTACCGTCGTTCTATTCTCCAGCCTTTTAGGCGTAACAGCAGGGTTAATATCTGGCTATTCTGGTGGTTTTGTGGACGAACTTATAATGAGAATCGTGGATATCTTTTTTTCTTTTCCTGAAATAGTAGCAGCAATGGCAGTTGCAGGCCTGATGGGGCCGGGAACCCTTAATCTATTGTTTGCCCTGTCCTTTGTCAGTTGGACACGGTATGCCAGACTTGTCAGGGGTATTACTCTTTCCGTCAGGGAACGGGATTATATCAAAGCAGCGCAGCTTTCAGGGGTCTCAAGAACAGTGATTATCATTCGCCATATCTTGCCGGCAAATCTTTCGTCTATTATTGTTCTTGCCACTATCGGGCTGGCTAAGGCTATCCTGGCCGTATCTGCTCTGGGATTTTTGGGATTTGGCATACAACCTCCTTATCCCGAATGGGGAACACTTCTTATGGAAGGAAAAGATTATATCCTGAGCGCTCCTCATCTTTCATTATATCCGGGAATTGCCATCATGCTTTCAGTTTTGTCTTTTAATCTCCTGGGCGACGCCCTTCGAGACATCCGGAGTCGCCAAGGCTGAACAAACAGAAATAAAGCCACGAAGGCTTTTGTCCTTGAAAAACCTTCAGAAGAAGGAAACAGACAATGAAATCATTTTCAGTTAATCAATTATTTCGAAAAGCAATCCTGTCGTGTTGTTTTATTACTATACTTCTAATCCCTGGAACTGATTTACCGTTTGCACATGATGTTCAAACGGAATCAATGGGACATCATATATATGTTCGTTTGAGTTCGAGGTTTGTAGCTATAGATTATACGCTGATTCAGACCGAGCTTGCAGATACGCATGAAATACTGGCTATGAATTCAGATTGTGATTCCAGTATAACCGAAGAGGAAAAAGACAGGTTTTTTCGCAACAAGGCATCCAACCTGTTTAACCACCTCAATATTACCCTCAATAATACCCCCCTTGATTTTGAACTGATAAGCATGTTTTGCAGTCATGCCCAGACAAAAACATTTTATTACAAAGCAGATATTCCAAATGGAATAAAAAGACCTTATGAGTTGATTGCCAGGAGCGGATTTCCATGCAGCGAAGATGAAAACTTTCTTTATTACATACAGACCATGGATTCTGTTCGTGTTCTCAATATGGATCTGTCCGGCGCTGCATTGCCTGTCAAAGGAAGAGCGCTCCATGATCCTCCAGTATTGAAAGTTAATTTCAATACCGGAATATGCGATAAAGGAACCGGCTATAAGGAGCCTGTCCTTGTTTCCAGGGCATTAGCAGGTGAAGAACAGAAAACGTCTTCAGGACAGATACCGTTTGAACCGGTTTCGGACATTGAAAAGCTTAAAAAGATTATACTCAGCGAAAAGGCCGGCTGCCAGATTATCCTGATTGCAATTATCATGGCAATAATATACGGCGGCTTGCACGCATTAACGCCGGGGCATGGCAAGACTCTTGTGGCCGCCTATCTGATAGGAACACAGGGGAGGATTGCAGATGCTGTTATATTAGGAATTGTCACGACCTTTACACATACCTTTTCTGTGATAATCCTGGGATTAATCACTCTCTTTGCAAGCAAATACATTCTTCCTCAACAATTGCTTCCGTTTTTACAGCTTTTTTCCGGGCTGCTTATTGTAGGAATAGGAACATGGCTGATAGTGAAAAGAATAATATCCCCCACAGGTTTTGAAACCCATGGCGGCAAACATGTTCATACAGTACCGGATGGCAAGAAATACTATCACTCGCATGAACATACCCTGCATGATACTGACAGGCATAAGCATCCTTATAACCATGATGACACACCTTCCCATCCTAATCCTCATTCCCATGACCATGCTCATACGCATCATAACGATGAAACAAGAGAATCGGGCGTTGAAACAGGGAAGAAAAAGACCAGTCTTGCGACTCTGATTTCCCTTGGATTTTCAGGCGGGATGGTCCCATGTCCTGATGCCTTGATTCTACTGTTGCTTGCGATTGCGATTAACAGGATAATCTTTGGTCTTTTTATCCTGGTCGCATTTAGTTTTGGCCTGGCATTTGTCCTGATAACAATCGGTATTCTCATGGTGACTGCACAGCCGTTTCTGGAGCGTTTTTCCGGAAGTAATATTCTGCGCGTTCTCCCTGCTCTCAGTTGCTCTATTATCATTGGAATAGGGCTTTTTATGGTTATAAGGGCAGTTCTTGTATTGATTTGATTCAGAAAGTCTATATTTATCCATTTTTTGCCATAATAGGCCAGGATCAAGCCGCGTATTTAATAGTAACAAGAGCCTTTTGCAGAAATAACGCCGATCGGCAGAGCACTACCATATAACGTGCTACATCTAAAGCAACGGTGCGATATATGGTGATGACAACGTGGTTTCATGTGTTTCTGCAAGAGGCTCACAAGTTTAAACTAATAGCTTAGAGAAAAAGTCACAAAAAAACCTCTGGGATTTGCTGTCCTATAAGAGGTTGCGGACTCATAAGCAGGATATCTTTCGTCAAAAATGTTTGTCGCGTCCAGTGTAACCGAATAACTCTTGTATTGGTATCCTATCTGCGCATCAGCCACCCAATAGTCAATCGTCTTCTTTTTTGATCCGGAATAGCCGACTTCATATTTTTCTTTATAGCCATCCCCTACGTAACGGTAGTCAAAGCCGGCAAAAAAGCCCTCAGAAGGCTTCCATTGAGCTCCAAGGCTGTAAACCCAATCAGGGACCAGGTCAATATCAGATCCGGAATAGTCCACGTTAATATCGGCTCCAGAAGAGTCCTTGCCCTTATCAACGTAGTCCTTATACTCTCCTTTGGTATAAGAAACATTACCATACAACTCAAGATGATCCATGGGATAATAGCTTAACTCCAGTTCAATGCCTTTGCGACGCGTGTTACCCTGGTTTGTTTTGGTATCGGCCGCAACATCAGTTACGATTTCGTCCTCTACATCCAGGATAAACCCTGTCAGTGTGGCCTGAAAACTCTGGATCGGGTTTAGCTTAAGGCCTAATTCGTACTGTTTGTATTCTTCAGATTCAAGATCCGGATACTTAAATTTGTCTAATCCGTTCGGAAGCTTGAAGCCTTCCCCGTAAGTGGCGAAGACCGTATATCCGATCAAAGGAGTAAACTCGACCGCTGCCTTGGGGCTGAAGATATCCTGGTCTTCCATATCGGTCTTTGTGCCTTCCAGTTTATCCTTGAGTTCTCCATTCATGTGATCATAGCGGCCGCCGACAGTGATTTTCCATGCCTCTGTAGGCATCAGTTGGTTTTGAAAAAATACAGAATATGTATTCAGGGTTGAATCGCCGTCAACTGTTAGTTTCTGACGTGCATTACGAATCAGGCTCTCATTTTCGGCGTTGATCGTGTGCGTCAATTCTACCTGGCCGTCAATACCAACGGTAAAAGTGTTTTCCATGCCAGCAAGCAAAGTGTTTAACACGTAGCTGGCGCTTCCCCCGTAAATGTCCCGGTCATGGTATTCTTCGTCAACATGGGCTTTTTTCTCATCAGTGGCTTCCTTATCCCGATAGCGTGTAAGGTTGCTTCTGTATACATAAAACATCAAATTGACAAAATCATCATCCGTTACATCATATGTCAGATTAGCGCTTCCGCCATACCGGTATTTTTCGCCTCCGGCCAGAGGCCTGCCGCTCCAATAATCCTTTGCATCCCACTGGTCCTGACTGAGATATTCAGGGGCTTCCCAGTCCATGGAATTGAGATTCAGAGCAAGGGAGCCTGTGAGGTCTTCGTTGAAGTCATATGTAAATTTCCCGGTAACATTTCCTCTCAGCCATCCGGAATTCTCTGTGGCTCCTTCTCTTCTATAAAGCTCCGCCCCGAAAACCTTGCTCAATGCACCGTCTTCATGACCCGTTGACATGGCAAAACGCTGACGATCCCAATCACCAAAACCAAATTTATATAAACTAAAATCACCTTTTCGCTTTGTAACAATATTAACCACACCAGCGCGGGCAAACTGGCCGTAGAGGGCAGATGAAGGCCCTTTGATGACTTCAACGTAGGCAATATCTTCGGGTATGACGACATTAAAGTCAGCATATCCGTCTCCATGAGAAGTTGATTCATTAAGGGGAACTCCGTCCACAAAAATAGCAGCGCCCGTGTTATGTCCCAGTTTTAAGCCACGCATGACAAACTGGCTTGCTACCGCACCCTGGCAGTAATCCTTAATAGATACTCCGGGAATCTTTTCCAGAAAATACAATGTCTTGTCCACATGTACATCCTGCAACTCCTCACCTGTTAATATGGTTGCAGATGGCGGCGGTGGAGAAACCTTGCTTGATTGTTCTCTCACCGTAATATCATCAAGCTTAAGAACCTTGCTCGGTTCAGCAGACCATGCCTGATTTTGAAATAATAATAATATTATTAACAACACAAAAAGATTTATTTGAAAAATAGATCTACATTTGTTTAGCATCTTGCCTCCTTTAATCCACGATGGAGTTAGTTCAAGTAAGGCGGATCGCAAACCCTTGCCCGCTGTCTTTCCGCAGTGACAATTTCTACCCTTTCCACAACACTGATAACCCTCTTTAATAGTTTTACTTTGTTGTACAGAAAGTCAAAGAAGCCGCAAACCAAACAACCTGTTTGCCTTTGAGCGGAACCACGAGCTTGGCATTGATCAACTGAAGACCTGGAGGACCAACCTGGACTAGAACTGAGCTTTCGTTTTTTACAGGTTCGAGATCATGGGTTTTTGCCATGTTGCTTGTTTTTGAGACCCTTGCCTTTAAAGCCGGTTTTCCTTCAAAAAAAACCTTTACCGGCAAGTTGTCCCCTTGCTTCAAGCTGGTTGGGTCTTTAAGCGGAACGATTTCAAAGCGTTGTCCCACAGGCCCGAAAAGGAAATCACACCATTTGACTATGTGTTTGGTCTGCTTGTAGGAATGGCCCTCTTCAACAATTTGCAGCCCTTTACGTTCGCGCTGGTTTTCCCAGCCATCTATCGTCTTCAGCCAGTACCGGTTATCCAGCAGAGCGCTGACAGCACAAAAGGCTTCGTCTGTAATAACCCTACATCCTTCTTTCTCTTGAAAGATATCAAGTTGAACAACCCAGCCGTTTTCCGTGTATCCGATGACATCCTTGAGTCTTGCAGGTTCATAAGGATCGGTCTGGCCTTCGTGGCCAAGGGCAATTGAAAATCCTCCTTCTATCTCTTGTAACCACATGTCATGGGCAGACAACGGCTGAGCAAATAAAACGATCGCTGCCCAAAATGAAACACAAAATAATATGCACTTGTTCTTCTTCATTGGGTTCCTCCAATTATAATGATTTGCAACCTAAGTTGAGCGATTTTTTGCGAAGAAATGTGCCAAAATCTTGATGCAGCAGGGTTTGCGAAAAGCGTAGGCATACCAATGGATATGTCAAGACTTTTCGCAAGTCCTTGATGCGCAAAAGATTGGTGCAGATCAAGTAAAAAATCGCTCAATTTAGGTGTAAATATTCTCGACAGCCATCTTGTTTCAGCGGTCTTACCTGATGAAATACCCCGAAACTCTCCACTGACCATCTTTCTCCATCATTGGAGTAACGGTCTCTATGGCTGATTTCTTTTTATCAAATGTAGTTTCATATTGGATTACCACATACTTTCCATCCGGAGCTCCTGGCAATGTCTCGGTGTATGCAACGGTCTTGAGTCTTCTTGATTTGAGCTTGCCGAGTGGAATTCGGTCGGACTCTAAAGCGATCTTCCATTGTTGCAATGATATCTTTTGCTTGAAAATTTGCGCTGCCTCATTCCAGCTTTCTGAATACTCGCTTGAGTCAACAAGGGACAACCAGAATTCAGCAGCCTTTTGGGCCTCTTTTTCTAAACTCTGATCAGCGTGAACAATTCCCACTACAACAATAGTCAGCACAACGCCGACAAAAACTGAACCAAGAAAAGTCTTCATTACCTATATCCTCCTTTGCGTTATTAATGAATTTAGCTTTTGCTCACAAAATCACGCCTGCTATCACATCAGTTCATAGGTATTATCCCTAAAAAAGAACAAAAAAAAGCCACAAAGACACCAAAAAAGCTTTTTGCTTTTAAGGGCCTTCATGGCTTTGTTTTATTTGATACTACAGAATCTGCCCGAAATATGCAGCCATAAATCAGCTCTGCTTTTATTTCAGACTTTTGTTGATTCTACTTTGTCGTATTTTTTACTGGAGCGGTTGATCCTTTAAGGACACTTAGAAATTCTTTCCTATTATTGGGGCCTTCGTGACCTCAGTAGTAGCTGTTACTACAACCGGATTTAATGACACTTCCAACTAAAGAAGTAACAACCCCCATCAATAAAGTTTAACCTGAGTTGAGCGATTTTTAAAAAGTAAAAACTATATAACGGGGAAAATATACAATATATTATTATATATTAATAGGCGCAAAAGGAGTTAAAAGTCAAGAAAAATCTCAGCAACCTGGCACCTTTCCCCCAACTAAGGAACGGGGACGAAATAACTTCCCCAACCATGCAGGTTACAACCGAATGCCCTCTACATACCCCAAACCACAATTTCCTTATTTTTGCATTTTTCCAAACGCCGGAATATCTTCTCATCCCAGGTTATATCCTCTCTTCTGTCAAATATAATCAAATTACCATCCGATGTTCCACATCTGTCCATGTATTTTGCAGTTTGAGAAAGCCCTTCCTTTATAGTTGTTTCAAGGCTCTTGTGCAGTAATTTAAGTTCGATAACCACCCTCTGCATTTGCTCGACCCCTGACCTCTGCCCTCTGACCTCTGGCCCATGTATCTGCCATATCACCAGAAGATCAGTTCTCATCCTTCCCAATCCATACTCCCGCTCAACTCTTCCTCCACTGTTTACTATCCTTTGCAAAAATGCCTGAAGCAACAGTTGAGGTCCTGCCTCTTTGTACTGAAACCTTTCTATCCAGTGTTCCGAATGCTCGCGAAAGAACTCCTGGAAAGCGGATAGAAGTTTCTCCATGTCAATACGGCCGTTTGAGCCGATATACCACAAGGGATCAATTCTGCTTTCTAAATTATACTGAGCAGTTACCGTAAGGTGCCTGGGAATTACTTCTCTGTAAATTCGATTTGCAATCTGAAGCCCCTGTGGGCTCTTTGTAACCAGGCCAAGATCAAGCACATATTGAATATCATCCTCACTTGCATGCTCCATGTCCAAACCTTGCAGCATGGGATTAACCACTCTTTTCACCCGCTCTTCCCTTAATTTGTCCATCAATTGATCTATATGCGTGTCCCGCCTCAGGATAATATTATCCTTTGCCTGTTCTATCATTGATTTTGTAATAGGTTTGGCTAAGTCTCTTCCCTCCTTTATTTTGAAACATGCCTCATAAGCAAGGACATTGACTAACCACGGCTGGCCGTTTGTAAGCTCCCATACTAAATCAATGGATTCAGGCTTAAACATCTGTCCTGTCTCTTTTGTATGTTGATTGTACAAAATATTGACTTCATCTTTTGTAAAGTCACCGAGTCTAAGAGATTCTGCTTTGATATTGAATGCGCTTCCTCCTGTAATTATCGTCTTTTCCCTTGATGAATGAATTCTGTAGTCACGAACATCTCTGACGCCGCATAGAATGACAGATTGAGGGAAAGAATCTGGACGCCGATCATATCCTGATCTGAGCTGTCTTAGAACAGATATCAGCATGTCTCCCACCAACGAATCTATCTCGTCCATAAGAAGTATGATCGGCTTTGTGCTTTCTTCCGTCCAAAGAGTAAGAACTTCATTTAACGCAATATCCTCGCCGCCTTTATCAAGCACATCTTTCCATGTTTCTTTAATATATGAATTTTTCAGGTAGATTCTCGCCCTTGATCCCATCTCATTTAAAATCGCTCGAATTCCTCTATATACATCCTCCCTTGCACTCTGAGCAGACTCTACATTAATATAAAGGCACTTATATTTTCCTTCTTTGTTAAGACAATCCATCAATGCCAGCAAACAGGTTGTCTTGCCGGTCTGTCTTGGGGCATGGAGGACAAAGTATTTTTCCTGATTGATTAAAGATTTAATTGCATCAAGCTCAAACCTATCAAGCGGCGAAAGACAATAATGTTTTTCACAATTAACAGGACCTGCTGTGTTGAAAAATTTCATTTTTTTATTTAGTCCCCCGGTTCCTTATGATTACTTAACAGATAATTCCTTTTTTTAATATACCTCGGAAGGTCATAAATTGCGTTTTTTTCGGTGAGCAACGAGCATCACAAGCTATTTCAAGCCTGAGCAACACAGCTATTGATGTTCATGGCCAGCGAAAAACCGCAAGTTGTAGCCTTTCGAAGTATAATCTTCGATAGACTGTATAGTCAATGTCATAAACTTAACGATACAGGGCAATCGCATATCTTCTGCGGAACAAAATATGCTGACAGGTCAGCACAAACCGTACCTTCAAGAACTTCTACTCCTTTGTATTCGCAAAGTTTCATCATCTCTCTTTAATTTGCCATATATAACTTTTTGCCTATTCTTAGAACACCATACTATATGGTATTTACATTCCCAAACTGTGTGTGCTAAGCTTTTTTTCATTGTTTTGCTCCTTTCGTATTTTGGTCACAGAAACAGCTCTGTTTCCTTTATTCGAAAGGAGCATTTTTTTAAATACTACAGCATAGCTTTTTCTATTCTCTCCGGCATAGCCGGAGGCTTAGCGCAGGAGTTATGTCTGACCGACGGACTTGCCGCACACGTGAAGCCAATGGCCGGCGCAAAGGACTTGTGGAGGTCAAACTATGATTTTTAATCTGACGGAATACGAAAAAGCGCGAGAAGAAATGCGTATCCTTGAAAAACGATTGGAAAGGATGAATTCTGTATGTGTTAATATTACTTCTAAGTTTATCATAATTATTATAAAAATCAAGTAGTTTATATATCTTTATGCTTAAGTTTATGACATTGGTGATATCTCGGTTATGAAAAAACACTGGCAAATACTTCAACCGGATATCAGTGCTGTAAAAAAAATCAGTACTGCTCTTAAATGTAATCCAATCATAGCAAGTATTCTAATTAATCGAAATATTGTTTCTGTTGAGGATGCCTTTGATTTTCTTAATCCTGCACTTAACAATATGCGCTCTCCGTTTTCAATAAAAGGAATAGATACCGCTGTCAGCCGTATTTATTCCGCAATAATCAATAATGAAAAAATTTTAATTTTCGGGGATTATGATGTTGACGGAATAACAGCTACAACTATCCTTTTAGAATTCTTAAGTTACATAGAAGCAAATGTATATTACTATATCCCGCACCGAATAAAAGAAGGATACGGTCTGCAAAAAAACCATATTACAGATTATGCGCTGCCAAAAGGAATAAACCTTATAATAACTGTAGACTGCGGGTCCAGTAGTTATGGTGCTGTTAAAGCTGCGCAACATCTTGGAATAGATGTAATTATAACCGATCATCACAGGATATCGGACAGACCGCCTAATGCATTTGCTGTTGTAAACCCAAAACGCACCGATTGTACCTCAGGCCTTGACAACCTATCTGGAGTTGGTGTGGCCTTTTATCTTCTGATATGCCTCAGAAAACACCTGCGCGACAAAAGCTTCTGGGATAAACTGCCAGAGCCTAATTTAAAAAATCTTTGTGATCTTGTAGCCCTTGGAACCATTGCCGATATAGTTCCTCTTGTTGATGAAAACAGGATATTAGTTAATGCGGGGCTTGAAAAAATCCATAAAGGTGAACGTAATGGGCTGAAAGCATTGATCGAAGAATGCAAATTAAAAGCCCCATTAACAGATACGTATGATATTGCTTTCAAGCTGGCACCAAGGTTAAATGCACCAGGCAGAATAGACCATGCAAAAACAGCAGTTGAACTTTTAACTGCAAAACGCCTTGACATAGCGAGACAACTTGCTCAAACACTCAATAAACTGAATATCCAAAGACAGGTTATTGAAAAAAAACTAACTGATAATATCCTATTATATTTAAATAAAAATCCACATCTGCTAAAGAAGAAAGCTCTGATATTATCTAATCAAGGATGGCACGAAGGAATTCTTGGAATAGCTGCATCCAGGCTGGCCGAAAAATTTTTTCGGCCTATTGTGCTTATTTCAACAAAAGACGGTATTGGTAAAGGTTCTGCCAGAAGTGT
>JAJSZP010000076.1 GCA_030262775.1 Deltaproteobacteria bacterium
TGTGAATTTGATTCGCAAGATTACGCAGAATTTCTTCTTCCTTTTTGGTCATCTCTCTGACCGGAGATCCTATATCCTTGTACTCACCGCTTTTGATAACAACGGGAACCAGGCCGATTTTTTTAAGAAGTTCCTGAAAATTTGAATATCCCATGATGACACCTATACTGCCGGTTATGGTGCCTGGATTTGCAACAATGCCGTCTGCGCCGGAGGCGATATAATAACCTCCTGAAGCAGCTACGCCACCCATGGAAACTATAACCTTTTTGTGTTCAGAAGTCTTTCTTATCTCCCTGAAAATTTCCTGTGAAGGCCCTACTCCACCACCGGGCGAATCAATTCTAACAACTATGGCCTTGACAGAATTGTCCTCACGAAAGCGCTTAAGATTATGAATTGTACTTTTTGAATCCGAGATAGCACCAATTATTTCTATAACGCCGACCTTTTCTCCAAATTCAAAATTCGCATCTCTTGTACTAAAAATAAAAAGCAGAGATAATCCAATCATTGCAGCAGATGTTACAGATGTAAATATCAGGATAAAAAAAAGATATGGGTGTTTGCGCGAAAACATGGTATAATTTTAAAGTAAGCGTTTACGGTTTACAGTTAACGGATGATCAAAATATATCAGCCAGAGACTCAGTCCTGACTGCGTCAATCAAGCGTGTGATAGCTCAAGTTTATATTTCATGTGAGGTTAAGTGATGTTTACCGTGAACTGTGAACCGTAAACTGTTAAATCTTATTTCTCATTCAACTTGTCTTGAAGATTCTCACGTAAAATTTCTCCAAAAGTTGAAGTTGTAGGCCTCGTGTTGTTCACATATTCGCTTAGAAGACCCTGCTTATTATCAAGCTCAAGCCGTTTGACTGAAAGGCCTATTCTTCTTTCTTCGCTATTTATATTCATGACCCTGGCGGTTATAACATCGCCTACATTAAACTTGCCAACCGGAGTTTTTACTTTTTCCTTACTGATTTCAGATACATGAACAAGGCCTTCAATTCCTTCTTCAAGTTCAACAAAAACTCCAAAATCGGTAATATTAGTAATTGTGCCTGCTATCTCCTTGCCGACCACATACCGTTCTGCTACAGTTTTCCAGGGATCATTTTGCAGTTGTTTGATACCCAGAGAAAATCTTTCATTCTCCTTTTCGATATCAAGAACTATAGCCTGAATCATATCGCCCTTCTTGTATAATTCAGATGGGTGTTTAATGCGCTTTGTCCAGGAAATATCGGAGATATGTACAAGGCCGTCTATTCCTTCATCAATACCAATAAAAAGCCCAAAATCCGTTATATTTTTGATTTTGCCTTCAATAGTTGTGCCAATTGGATATTTCTCACTGATTACATCCCATGGATTTGGAATGACCTGCTTCATTCCAAGAGAGATACGCCTGTTGTCCGGTTTAATATCCAGAACAACTGCATCAACCATATCTCCAATAGAAACAACTTTGGAAGGATGGCGAATCTTTCTGGTCCATGACATTTCAGAAACGTGAATCAGGCCTTCGATACCCTCTTCCAATTCAACAAATGCTCCGTAATCTGTCAGGCTCACCACCTTCCCGGTTATCCGTGAACCCAGTGAATATTTTTCTGCAGCAGCCAGCCAGGGGTCCTCAACAAGTTGTTTCATGCCTAAAGATACTCTTTCTCTCTCCATATCAAGGCTGAGAATCTTTACGCTTATCTTGTCACCAACTGAAAAAAGTTCAGATGGATGTTTAACACGCCCCCATGAAATATCTGTTATATGAAGAAGACCGTCCACACCACCCAGATCAACGAATACACCATATTCGGTAATATTTTTTACTACTCCCTCAACAACTTTATCTTCATGAATAGCTTCCAACGTTGAAGCCCTTTTAGCCTCACGCTCATGTTCAAGAATGGCCCGCCTTGATAAAACTATATTACTTCGTTTTCTGTTATACTTTAATATTTTAAATTCTAATTTTTTGCCGACCAAATCATCAAGATTGCGAATAGGCCTTAAATCTGCCTGTGAACCAGGTAAAAATGCCTGAACCCCTATATCAACTGAAAAACCGCCTTTTACACGAGTTAAAATAACGCCTTCCACTGTTCCATCTTCATCATAAGTCTTCTTTATTTCTTCCCAAACCTTAACCTTGGCTGCCTTTTCCTTGGAGAGAACGACACGCTCTTCTTCTTCATCCCAGAATTCAACCATTACTTCTACCTCGTCACCTATGTTGACGAGCATATTACCTTTTTCATCTTTGAATTCATTAATGCGTATCTGCCCTTCTGATTTGTATCCTATATCAACGAGAACATAATCCTTATCAACTGATATTATTCTGCCGGTAACAACTTCACCTTCAGCAAAACGCTTAAAGCTTTCTTCATACATATCCATCAAATTTTCCATACCGGCACTGGTATCCTGAACATCTTCCGATGTATTATCATCAACAGCTTTAGCTAAATCAACCTCTTTGTTTTGTTGTATAAATGCCGCATCTGACGAATCTCCATCGTTAAGATGATGTTCGGCTGAATCGTTTTTTAAAGTATCATTCATGAAAAAAAAGTACCCCCTTGACCAAATTTTAATACCGCTATTTACAAAATAGCATAACCTTTTATTTATAACAAACTAACTATCAAAAAACAAGGATTAATTTTATTAAGTTATTTTCTATTTACCCATTCCAATATAGTCCAGCATCATATCAACCACTTCATTAACAGAAATATCTGTAGAATATACTATTACCGCATCATCAGCTGGTTTCATCGGCGACACTTCTCTTTTTCTGTCATTTTCATCTCGAAGCCTGATTTCTCTTTCAACCTCCTCAAGTGTCTGGGAATTTTTTGATTCTAATTCTCTATAACGTCTTATTGCTCTTACCTTTTGTGATGCATCTAAATAAAACTTTTTATCAGCATCCGGGAACACAACAGTTCCCATGTCACGCCCCTCGAATACAACTCCTTTTTTTCTGCCCATATTCCTTTGCAAATCCATAAGATATTTTCTTACCACCGGCCTTGCTGAAACTGCTGACGCCATCATTGATATTTCAGGAGCCCTGATTTGATCAGTAATATCTGAATGATTAGACAAAAGGCGGAACCCTCTTCCATCCTTTACAAAATTTAAATTAAGGGTGCTGCATAAATTCTCAAGACCCATATCATCATCCTGACTTACTCCTGCAAATCTTGCCTCAAATGCAACAACTCTGTAAAGCGTGCCTGTATCAATATATTTATAATTAAGACGATCAGCTAATTCGCGGCTTGCAGTTGTTTTACCTGCACCTGCCGGACCATCTATCGTAATAATAAGGCGTTTCATTAAAACAAAGCATAATTGAAGGTGAACTGGAAGTCAAAGAACTTTTCGTGTATGCGCAAAACAACGCTGCTCAATTTGAAGCATATGAAATGGAAAGAATATCTTGGATAGAGTAATGCAGATTGGTTTAACCGCAATGAAGTGTTACTTTGCAGAAAAAGGCACGGGCGATATAGGAGCTGAGTTGCAATTGGAAAACGAAAAAATATTGAAAAAAGAGACTCTATGGACGGAACTATTTTTCTGTTTTTAGCAGGATCAAGGTTCCACGAACATGCTATTGCTTTAAAGATGAAAAATGTAATGCCCTTTATGGTGAGAAAACTCCAGAAGCTAAAAAGTGGGTTTACAAAGATCTATTATCCATATTACAAGGCCATATAGATAGTGTAACTGGAGGTCTAAGGCAGACTTTTTAACTCAAAGCTGTTTAAATTAAAGCCTTAAAAGAAACAATAACTTATTTTGACAATCATCGCAAATGGATGCATTATGATAAGTATTTAGCATCAGGCTATCTCTGTTTTTTACCCATAAATATTTTTAAGATGTAAAAACAGTAAGTTGTGGAGCTAAGAAGCAAAATGCCTAAAATTTGTCTTAATAACAAAAACAATGCGTTATGAAACATTTACTATTTTGTTTTCGACTTATGGGTAAAGGGCAGCTATAGCCTCTTGTTGGCAGGAGAAAAAGTGCTGGTCAAAACTGCGGATGCTCCCAATTGCAATTTATTGAAGTTATTGCTATATACAAAATATGTACAATTAAAAGTGCATGTTAACTCTATAGCACTATATAGTCAACCAATTGTTTTCATATCAAAAAATGTTTTCTGAAAACAGTTTGAGCTTGCAAAAATCTTTTATAAATTAGGCCTTATTATTACTTATGTTTTTTAAGAAAAAGAAAAAAAATGAGAACAGCATCTTTAAAGGAGTTATGACAGCCTACTTTATTGTTGTACTCCATGTTCTTTTAATTGCAGGTGTAGGGCTATTGGTAATTTTTTTTCAAGGCATTATAAATTATATGCTATGGATATTTCTTGGAGGTTCAGCCCTTATCATTGCTTCTGTCTACCTCTTGTACAGGCGCATTAAAAAACAAGGAATGACTCTTCGCGATACTCTCAATTCTCCTATGTTTCACGGGAGGACAGTCGAGGTAAGCTTATTGGGAGGCCTGGCATCTTTTAAGGTCGGCGGCGGGCCAGGTGGTGCGCTGGCACTGGGGAATAATTCATCAACTCAATATCTACAATTAGAAGACCCTGCTTCCGTCCGCCTGAGAGAACTCACCGAACTTGCCAATTTGCTCGAAAAGAATCTTATTACACTTGATGAATACAATGAATTCAAACAGCAAATCCTAAAGACTTCAGGCGACACCGATTTGAAACTCGTTAAATCTATATAATTAGTCAGGCGGATAGACTGAAGGTGGAAGGCTGTCAGGCAGCTTCAGCCTTCTGACTTCAGCCTATTCACCTATTTACTTATTGATATGCTATGAAAAAGTTAACGATTGCCCTTATATCCGGCGGCGCATCTTCTGAACGAGAGGTCTCTCTGAAAAGTGGCGACCAGGTCCATAAAGCGCTTGACAAGGAAAAATACAAAGTCATCCGTTATGATCCTAAAACAGAAATAAACCGTCTGGTTGCAGATGCACCTATGATTGATGCCGGCCTTATTATACTTCACGGACCTTTCGGAGAAGACGGGACGGTGCAGGGATTTCTTGATCTGCTTGGCATCCCATATCAGGGAACCGGAGTGCTTGGCAGCGCAATTGCTATGAACAAGTTAGCTTCAAAAAAATTTTATGAAAAAGCCGGACTGTCTGTACCGCCTTATATTGCATTTAATCGTGGTGAAGAAATTAATCCTGAAAAAATTGCTTATCAGCTTGGACTGCCTTTGGTAGTTAAGCCGGTTCAAGGCGGTTCAAGTATCGGCATGTCTATCATAAAATCAGCAGCAACCCTGAAACATGCCGTTGATATTGCTTTTGAACAGGATAATTCGATCCTGATCGAAACATATATTAAAGGCATAGAAATTACTGTGAGCGTTATAGGTAACGAAAAACTGGAAGCCCTTCCTGTTGTTGAAATTATTCCCGGCAAAGGGCATGAGTTCTTTGACTACGAAGCAAAATATACCGCTGGTTTAACCCAGGAAACTTGCCCCGCTATCATTAATGAAGATCTTACTAAAAAGGCCCAGGAATATGCCAAGACTGCCCATTCAGCTCTATTTTGTAAAGGCTATAGCAGAACTGATATGATTCTAAAAAATAACGATATATACGTACTTGAAACTAATACAATTCCAGGCATGACTCCAACAAGTCTTTTACCTCTTGCTGCAGCAACCGCCGGTATTTCCTTTAGCGAACTTCTTGATAAATTGATTGCACTTAGCATGAGACCTTTGAAAAATGTTCAATTTTGTTCAAGTTCAAGGAAGGCAAAAATTTTAACTGCAGGAATACATTGAGTATTTCGAGGCTTAGAATTTGAGTCTGACGCCGAAATTGGGCAAAAGGGGGCGTTTTGCAAAGGTCTCAGTATTTCCGAACACAGAAATAGCAGGTAATCCATGATCATAAAAAGCAACAGGGAATTAAAAGAGCATTATCATAAACTTTGTTCAAAAGATATATTCATAGGAACAATATCCTCAAGGCATATGAAATCATTTATGCTTATTGATCTTCTTGAACGGAACATAAACTGTCTGCCGTCTCCACTCTCACAAATTCTGAATAGTTCCAAAGCTGCGCAGGTTTTAATTTTAAAAGACTGGATGCTTCCGCATACATGCGTTATTACAAAACGGACAGAATTAATTGAAACCATAAATACATACAATAAAAACAGCATCGGCTCGGTAGTGACCAAAGAAGACCATATGCACTGCGGATATGGTCTGAAAAAATGGGATACCATTGAAACTCTCTATAGCTTCATGTCCCAGTCGAAATCTTCTTATCCTTTTGTAGTTCAGCCTTTTATAGAAAATTTTACTGATTTAAGGGTAATTATTGCTGGAGATTATACTGAGGCATATACTAGGCATAATCCTAATAACTTCAGAATGAATATCGCATCCGGCGGAAGAAGTCATCCGTACATGCTGAAAACGGAAGAAAAGGATTTCTGCTATGCTATTATGAAACGCAGCAGATTTCCCTTCGCTCATATTGATCTGATGATCACACAAAATGGCAGCCATTACCTTATGGAAATAGCCTTAAACGGAGGCATTAAAGGGGCAAGTATAAGCAGAAAAGAAGTTGATAAGAAAAAACAGGATTTTCTTGAAAGACTGGCAAAAACCTTAAAATAAATTGAAAAAAAGAGAGACCTTAAAAAAATATTCAATTTTGTTCAAGTTCAAGGATGGCAAAAACTTTAACCGGAGGAATACATTAAGTATTTTGAGGATTAAAATTTGAACCAGACTCAGAAATTGGGCAAAGGGGGATGTTATTCAAATGTTTCAAAGGGAGATTTTTATGAAAGTCCTAGTAATCGGCGGTGGCGGCAGGGAACATGCCCTTGTCTGGAAAATTTCTCAAAGTCCAAAAGTAAAAAAGCTATATTGTGCACCGGGAAATGCAGGGATCGCTGACTTGGCAACCTGTTTGCCGATCAATTCCGGCGATCTCAACAAACTTCTTGAATTTGCTAAAAAAGAAAAAATAGATTTGACCATAGTAGGACCTGAAGATCCTCTATGTAAAGGTATTGTTGATATTTTTGAAAAAGAGGGTTTAAAAGTATTCGGCGCAAATCAAAAAGCTGTGGAGATAGAATCCAGCAAATCCTTTGCAAAAGACTTAATGAATAAATACGGAATTAATACTGCTGCCGGCAAGACATTTACCAGTTATAAAAAAGCGGAAGACTATATACGCAAAACAGGCGCTCCTGTTGTTGTAAAAGCAGATGGGCTTGCAGCCGGCAAAGGAGTAATTGTCTGCGAAACCGTTTCAAAAGCAATTGATGCTCTTAAACTTGTAATAAAAAAGCGGGCTTTCGGTGACGCCGGGAATAAAGTAGTCGTTGAGGAATGCCTTGTCGGTGAAGAGACTTCTTTTCTTGCCTTTACAGACGGTATAAATCTACTTCCTCTTCCTTCCTCACAGGATCACAAACCAATATACGACAACGACCAGGGTCCAAATACAGGAGGAATGGGCGCATATTCTTCTGCTCCAATAATAGACCGGTATATGCATAAAAAAATTATGGAAGAAATTATGATGCCGACTATCCGGGCAATGGCAATTGAAGGTCGACCTTACAAAGGTGTATTGTATGCCGGACTTATGATAGATAAAGACCGGATAAAGGTTCTTGAATTCAATGCACGTTTTGGAGATCCTGAGGCTCAACCTCTTTTAATGCGAATTAAAAACGACATTGTTCCGATAATGGAGGCAACAATTGAAGGAACGCTGGATAAATGTAAGCTTGAAATTGATGACAGGGCTGCAGTCTGTGTAGTCATGGCATCCAAAGGATATCCTGGTTCATACAGGAAGGACATACCGATTTCAGGGCTTAACGACGTAAAAAGAATGAAAGATATTGTCGTTTTTCATGCAGGCACTGATAAAAAGGAGAAAACGATAGTTACAAACGGAGGCCGTGTCCTGGGAGTTACTGCTTTAGGAAATTCCGTCAAAAAAGCCATTTCAAGGGCATACATGGCTGCTTCCAGGATAACATGGAACGGAGTATATTATCGCAAAGATATTGGACAAAAGGCATTAAAAAGAATAGAACAACCTTCGAAAGTAGGAATTGTGATGGGGAGCGACTCAGACTATAAAGTTATGGAAGAAACTGTGGCTGCTCTAAAAAAATTCGATATTCCATTTGAAATGACTGTTGCATCTGCACACAGAAGCCCTGAAAAAGCATATGAATTTGCATCATCAGCGCGAAAACGAGGGCTTAAAGTTATTATTGCAGGCTCAGGACATGCAGCGCATCTTGCAGGAGTTATCGCGGCTTATACTTCTCTCCCCGTTATTGGAGTCCCGATAGATTCTTCTGCCTTGCAAGGCCTGGACTCTCTTCTTTCCACAGTTCAGATGCCTCCAGGCATACCGGTAGCAACTGTGGCTATAGGAAAACCAGGAGCAAGAAATGCGGGAATACTTGCAGCACAGATACTTGCTGTTTCAGATGCCGGGCTGGAGAAAATGCTTGATGAGTATAAAAAAGAAATGGCCGCAAAGGTAGAAGAAAAAGCAGGCAAACTTCAAGGTCAAATATAGTGTCCAGCCAAAAATTGCTGATAGATCCTTTTAATCCCAAGCCAGAGTTAATTCTGAAAGCAGCCGGCTTAATAAAAAAGGGAGGAGTAGTTCTATTTCCAACAAGATGTCTTTATGGACTTGGAGCAGATGCATTTAATCCAGAGGCTGTTGACAAGGTTTTCAGGATAAAACAAAGACCATACAACAAACCGGTATCAGTTCTTATAAAGGATGCAAATGACCTGCATATACTGGTAAAACATATTCCATCAACTGCAAAATGTATTATGGACTATTTTTGGCCGGGACAAATCACAATTGTATTTGAAGCAAAAAGAAGTATCTCCCGCAATCTTACTGGAGGTACAGACAAAATCGGCATACGCATACCGGAACATCCTGTAGCTCTTTCCCTTGTAAAAGAAGTGAATAGTCCGATAACAGGAACAAGCGCCAATATATCCGGGCAAGCAGGGTGTTCAGCTATATCTGATCTTGACGTTCAAATTGCCGATAAAATAGATATCATGCTTGATGCCGGTCCGCTCAAAAAGGGAACAGGTTCGACAGTTATTGATGTTACAACTCCCTTTCCCACAATTTTAAGGGAAGGTTATGTTTCTGCAAAGAATATTATTGAAGTGCTTGAAAACAGCAATTTTATTGACAACAACCTCTGATTCACATATGTAAAAATTCTACGCCGGAGTGGTGAAACTGGTAGACGCAGAGGACTCAAAATCCTCCGGGGGCAACTCCATCTCGGTTCGATTCCGAGCTCCGGCACCAAATAAAATTATTTCCAGTGTATCCTCAATGCCGTTTTCTTAAGGAAATAAATAGAGTTTTTGCTTGTAAATTTAGCTTGTTGTGATATAAATAAGGGTAAAGCAATTCAATAATAATCAACTAAAAGTAAGGAGAAAAAATCAAAAAAACTGACTACGTTGGCACTGAATCTGCTTTGCCAATTCTGTACCAGAACTTATTAATTTTCTAAAAAATCTCATTTTTTCTAAGGATTTTTTGGAGCGCAACAGAATATCACCTACCTCATTTACAAGAAAGCGACAACTGCCGTTTCATTCTTTGATACTTTTTCTCATGAATATGAATAACGGTTCATATCAAACCGAACTGGACAACTTTTTCAAAGCTGTCAGCCGTTTGGATGTTGCCGAGCGTGTCGTCAATAAAAGTTCGTTGTCAAAGGCCCGAAAAAAACTGCTATTTGATGCTTTTATTGAACTCAATAATACTATGACGGCACAATTCTACTCAAGCTTTCAATTCAGGTCCTGGTATGGGTTCAATCTTATGGCTGTTGACGGCACAACCCTCCGTGTGCCTGATGAGCCTGAAATCGTAGAGCACTTCGGCTTTTGGAATGTCGCCAATGGAAAACGTTGCCCAAAAGCCAGAGCCTCACAGATGTTTGATGTCTTGAACAAAATAACCATTGATGCTATTATCAGTCCTAAAGCTGAGGGTGAAAGAGAATTAGCTGCCTTTCATTTTCTGAAACTAATGCCAACCGATCTGGTGTTACTGGATCGCGGTTATCCTGCCTTTTGGCTTTTTAAACTGATCCTTTCAATGGATGCTAATTTCTGCGCGCGAATATCCTGCACAAAATGGAAAGTTGTCAGAAAATTTTACCTGTCAGGCAAAAAAGAGGCTATCGTAACGCTTCACCCTGCAACGACATCCTTTTCCAAATGTAAAGAACCTGGTCTGGATAAAAAAACCATCAAAGTCCGACTTGTCCGAGTCACACTGGACACTGGTGAAACTGAGGTCCTTATTACTTCATTAACCGACATGGATAAGCATCCAGTAAAGATATTCGCGAACTTATATCATCTTCGCCGGCCCGTAGAAGAAGATTACAAAACAATCAAATGCCGGTTACAAGTTGAAAATTTTTCCGGCAAAACCACCCTGTCGGTTTATCAGGATTTTCATGCCAAAATATTATCAAAGAACCTTACGGCTGTTATTTCTCTGACTGTAAAAGATGAAATCAACCGTATTTCTGAACAGAGAAAATTTGAGTATCAAATCAATTTTGCACAGGCGCTTTCAAAAATGAAGCACTCAATTGTGTTGCTTTTCATACGTCCTATGGAAATTGTCCAAACCATGGTCTCAAAACTTCAGAAAATTTTTATACAAACCATTGAGCGAATTCGCCCGGGAAGAAAACATGAACGTAATCACAAGGTAAAACATAAAAAATTTCACTTCGCCTATAAAACAGTTTCTTAAGGAAACGGCATTGATGGTAATATATTAGCTGTTCGGTATAAGCCCTGAGATATGGTTCTTTTTTTCAAAACGCCGCTTATGGCGTGTGGCAGGACAGAATAAAATCCTGTCCTGCCACGTGTGACCGGCATGGTCGATAACTAACTGGTGAAAGTCCAGTCATGAGCCAGAAAGGAGGCAACGTGTAGGCGAAGGCAAGGGTGCCCGAAGAAACCCGTACACGC
>JAJSZP010000077.1 GCA_030262775.1 Deltaproteobacteria bacterium
CAATAGAACAAGATGACCCAAAAGAAAAATAGGCGTAAGTATTAAACATATATGAAAAGCAAAAGAGACTATAGTAAAAATTGGTCTTTTTTGCATATACTGATTATTAAACGGTATTACCCAGTGCACAAGAGAAGCTAAACTGTGCTTTAATGACATATGCCTGAACAAAGTCATATCCTTTTTAGCGCCGGATAACATGTTGTATATTTTATACAGGCTCCCGCCGACAAAAATTATAAAGGCTATCCATACAAGCGGCCCGCTAACAAATTCATACATTTGCTTTCCCCCCTCTTTGAAAATATTATTCAAAACTTTTAGTTTTATATTTATTAAATAAAACCTTAACCAATTAACTTGATTTTACATATCACTTAAGGAAACTACTTTGCGATAATATTTCCCGTCTTCTACGCCGCATATCATCACCTTGGTTCCATCAGGCGATACAACAGGATTCCAGAGGGCTTCATAATCGTTTCCCCGGATTTTGCCGTTAACCGCGACAGCATACTTACCGTTTTTCTCTACCTTGCATATTACCTTATCTCCGCCGGGACTGAAAACAGGCGGCCAGATATTATCAAAAGCTTCTCCAAGTACGGTTCCATCAACAACGAGGAACCAGTTGCCGCTGTCTTTTGCAATTGCGACTACCTTTCTGCCATCCGGGCTGAAACATGGTTTTAAGATACATTCATTGAATGTTTTTGACCATGGCTGTCCATTAACGGCGATTGTCCATTTGGCAAAAGATGGGGCAATTGCTGCCGCAATATTGCTGCCATCAGGACTGTATGTTTGATGCATAAGATTGATAAAACCTGTGTCCCAGACAATCCTGCCGTTTGTCGCCAGAAACCACTGGCCTGCCTGCCTGACCGGTGCGGTTATTTCATCACTATTTTTTGGATGAAAAACCGGTTCCCATGTACAACCGAACTTTTCATTCCACGGTTTTTCATTTACGAGAATGCCGTATTCACAAATACTATTCCTGTATTCTGCAACAATATTCTTGTTGTCATCGCTGATTGCCAGGCCGTAAATATCAGCATAGTTTTCATTCCACGGCTTGCCGTTTACAACTACCGACCAAGCGCCTTTTGTAAATGCATTAACATCGCCTTCTGCAAGAGGAAGAGTTTGAGCTATTGCGACCGATATTTTACCATCCAGGCTTATTACATGACTTGCTATGCTATGAAGCTTAGTGGGGCATTCCAATGTTTTTTCGTTTATTGTTATCCCATAAACGCCATCCACTTTAGTGGTCGCAACTATAATCTTGCCATCAGCGCTGAATTTGGTATCCCAGATATACTCATACATTTGCTCCCATGTCTTTCCATCTACAGCCATTGTCCATTCCATGTCCTTTGTTATAAGAGCGGTCAGACGGCCGTCTGGGCTGAATCTGGAATACCATATCTTTTCAAATGGTTCTTCCCAGGTTCCTTCATTAATAGCTATGTTGTGTTCTCCTTCCCCTATTTTAACAATAGAGGCTATCTTCTCACCATCGGGACTGATATAAGGCTCCAAGACATCTTCAAACTGGTCTTTCCATTTTGCTGTATCGGCAAGCATTTTTTCTTTGCTTTCCCAGTCCCAGCTTTCAATATTACTCATTTAACAACCTCCTAACCTTTAATCTGTTAATAAAAATCTTTATATTTTTTGACAGTATATTTTTTGACAGTATATAACAGGATATAAGAAAAAAGTAAAGGGATCATGTTAATCCTGTCAGTACGATCTTTTTTTCCCGAGCCCTAAAGCCTGGCCAATTCATGATGAAATTTCTGCGATCTCTCTATCTGCAGCTCTTTTTTTGATTTTGAAATATAATCTACAATTTCTTTAAGCACTTTTTTGTTAAAAGGAGTTATCATGTAAAAAAGCACGCCCTGTTTTCTGATTTTTAATTCCAGATCTCTATAGTTTCGATCAGTCATAGTAACGATCTTAATATCCGGACATATATTTTTAACCTGCTGAATTAATTTGCAGCCATCAAATGCTTTTGAAGAAATATTGAGCAGCAACAGGTCAAATTTATTGAGCCTGATCTTTATTAAGGCATCTTCGGCTGAATGAGCGGTTTCTATGTTGAGCACAAGTTGCTTAATGCTTTTTTTGACGGCCCGGGCAGACAAAAAATCATCAATAAGTAGAATATCCATAAAAATTACTCTTGAGAAATTTAAAAACTGGGAAAATCCCATATAGGCGATAGTTTAAACAACCTGCATGGTTTAATATTCAGCAAATCTAATTAGTTAAGCAACAGATGTGCCAAAGGATTAAGATAATATATATCTATTTGAATTTATAAGTAATATTTATATCTATTTGGAATGAATTGTACTGAGGAAAAAAGATAAACTGACACTAATGACATGTAGAGAAATAGCAATTGAGCTTTACTTATTGATATAATTGAATATTTTATATATATGCCATATGTGGCATATATTATGACATGGTTAGCTGAAATTGTTTTAATTTTCTGTAAAGAGTTCTTTCGGGTATGCCCAGCGTTTTTGCTGTCTTACCCCTGTGCCACTTATTCTGATTTAACACTTTAGAAATATAGTCTTTTTCAAACAGCTCCACTGCATCGCGCAGTCCTGCATTTTTTTGCGGCAATTCTTTTCCTGAATCATTAACCTCATTTGCTGCCCCGGAGCCCCTCGGGTTGATAAAATCAAGGCGCTGTATAGTTAGATAACGTTTTAAAACATTCTCTAGTTCTCGAACGTTCCCGGGCCAATTATGATTGTCTATAGCTTCAAATATCTTTACCGGAAGGCTCTGCCTTTCTTCACTATTACAATGAAGTTTCAAGAAATGTTCAACCAGCAAAGGAATATCTTCCTTACGTTCTCTTAAGGGTGGTAGAGTAACAGGTATAACATGCATTCTGTAAAAGAAATCTTCCCGCATCAAATTCTTGTTAACATGTTCTATTAGGTTATTATTTGTAGCAGCTATAATACGGAAGTCCGAGTATTTGGCCTTATTGCTGCCAACAGGCGTATAACCTCCGCCATCAATAACTCTTAGTAATTTTACCTGCAGGTTGAGATCAAGCTCACCAACTTCATCCAGGAAAAGAGTACCTCCCCCGGCAAGGTCCAGGTATCCATGCTTATCTATGTTTGCCCCGGTAAAGGCTCCCTTTTTATATCCAAAAAATTCACTCTCAAGAAGCGTTTCAGGGATAGCTCCGCAGTTCACGGCAACAAAAACCTTATCTCTTCTATTGCTCATATCATGTATGGCTCTTGCAACCATTTCTTTGCCGGTCCCGGATTCACCATAGATAACCACATTGGCATCGGAGTTGGCGGCCTTTAAAATAAATTCATATATTTCCTGCATTGGCTTGCTCTTGCCAATAATATCTCCAAACCTGTATCTCTCCTTTATGGAAGATCTAAGCCTTATGTTCTCATTTCTAAGGCGCTCTGTTTCTCCCTGTATTGCAATTTCCCGGAGCCTTCTTTCAGTAATATCCCTGATAGTCGTGAGGATAGCGGGCATGCCTTTCCATTTAATTATATTATGATACCCCTCTACCCAAAACTCACGTCCTTCACGTGTAATACAGGGCGCTCTGAAAAATTTTTCACCTGACAGGCCAGACTCAAGCTTACCATAAATTCCCTTGATACCCTGAACAAAACCACATGAAATCAGATCCACAGCTCTTTTACCAAGTATCTGGTTCGCATTCGCGTGACCAAACCTTGAAACAAAAGCATTATTTACAAATAAGAACTTTCCATTCTGAACAAGCGTAACTCCATCGGAAACATGCTCTGTAAGTGTTTGGTACCGCTCTTCACTTTCCCATAGCGCCTGTTCTGCCCGCTTTCGCTCTTCTATTTCCCGACTAAGCCAGTCGTTTGCCTTTGCCTTCACTGATTCTGCAGTTCGTTCTTCCACTCTTTGTTCGAGCTCGGCATGAGTCTTTTTTAACTCCATTGACGTTTCAATGTGTTTCACTGGTTTTACCTAAAAGCTGTCGCCGCAAAAGATCAAGAGCTGTTATCGAAAAAATCATTTTATTTCTTGATCTTTCATTGAATTGAAAATTGAAACGATATGCCTCAACAGAATCTGCTGTGGCAACTCCTATGCAGACTGTTCCAACCGGCTTTTCATTGGTTCCTCCGCCAGGCCCCGCAATACCGCTTGTTGATATTCCATAAGTTGCGCCGGCAATACGCCGCGCGCCATCTGCCATCTCTTTTGCAGTCTCTTCATGCACAGCTCCGCATTTCTTCAAGGTGGCCTCTGACACGCCAAGAACTTTGATCTTTGCTTTATTTGAATATGTCACACCAGAAAAGAGAAAATAATCAGAGCTGCCAGGCACATTAGTAAGCAGGTTAGATATCAGACCGCCTGTGCAACTTTCAGCGACCGCTATTGTAGCTTTTTCCTTGCGAAGAAGGCTGCCTGCTACAGTTTCCATGGATTCGCCGTCAGCAGAAAATGCAAAATTGCCAATTTTATTCAATACAAATTCCAAAGCCTTTTCCAAAAGAATATCTGCTTTCTCTTTATTCTTGCCTCGAACATAAAGTTTAACATAAATTATTGGAAACCTGGCACGCAGCCCCAGCTTAATTTTCGGGAATTTTTTTGTCAAACCGGCCAGCCGTTCGTTTACAGCAGCTTCCGCCAAACCAAATGTTGATATGGTCTTTACAAGGCTGAAACTTTTTTTCCCCTTCTGAAGTTTATTTATCCAGGGAAGTACCCCGTCTGAAATCATCATTCGCATTTCAGATGGAACACCGGGAAGAAAGAAAAAAACGCACCTGCTTATTTTTAGCACAAAACCAGGGGCTGTACCAACAGAATTGAAAAGACACTCAGAGCCCTCAGGCAGCATGGCCTGTTTTTTATTTAAAGCAATAACGTCTCGGCCTTGTGTTTTAAGAAAATTTTCGATACAAGACATTGCCTCTCTGTCAAACACAAGCTCAACGCCTGCCGCCCTTGCGGCCGCATCTGCTGTGATATCATCTAATGTAGGGCCAAGCCCGCCTGTAATCACTGCCAGATCAGCACGCGTGCTGATCTCTTTAAGAATAGCTGCAATAGCTTCAATATTATCACCCACACAGCCATGCCGTACTACCTCTATACCCGTTTCTTCCAGCTTTTGAGCAATATAGGCGGAATTGCTGTCAATGACAGCTCCTGTAAGTATTTCATCGCCTGTTGCAAGAGTTTCTGCTTTCATAATTTAATACTGTAAGCGTTCACAAGTTCAAAAGCTCCACGTTCCTAATCTTTTTAGGGATATTAGCCTCAAAACTTGAATCTTTTCATATCCATTCATCGGGGCTTGCTGTGGATTTAATTGAGATACCAGTTTATAATATTGGAACCAAAAAAAATATAGATAATTGCGCCCATCGACAGAAACGGGCCGAAGGGAACAGCTAGTTTTGCACCTCTGCGTGTACGCAACATTAAAATTATTCCTGCCAGAGTTCCGATGGAGGAACCAATAAATATTGTAAAGAGAACGCCTTTCCACCCTAAGGCAGCTCCTATCATTGCAAGAAGCTTGATGTCTCCTCCCCCCATGCCTTCTTTTTTAGTAAGAAGCTTGTATGTTACTGCAATTAACAGAAGGCTTCCGCCGCCAGCCACTATACCCAACAAAGAGTCTTTGTAGGTGATTGCCGCAAGGGTAAATGATGCAAAAAAGAAGATCGCTATGCCTGGAAGTGTAATAACGTCAGGTATTATCTGATGATCAATATCAATAAATGTAATCACAAGCAGTGATGAGATTAAGGCATAGTACACAAATGCTTCAATTGTAATTCCAAACTTGGAATATATACAAAATGCAAAAAAACCTCCTGTCAGTTCAATCAAAAGGTAACGAAAGGCTATAGGAGAACTGCAATGGCGGCATTTTCCTTTAAGCCACAGATAACTTAAAACAGGAATATTGTCATAAGGTCTTATAATATTTCCGCAGTTCGGGCATATAGAACGGGCTGGATTTATAATTGATTTTGATGCGGGTAACCTGTATATGCATACATTCATAAAACTTCCTATACAAATTCCAAATATAAAAATTAATATTTCAATTAGGTGGGTTAACATATTAAGCCCTCTTTATTAGTTTTGAGATATTACCCTGAAACATAGCCTTTTGTCATGTAAAATTTTTAAAATTAGTTAGGTGGGTTTTATAAAAAAATAAGATTGATATTGTCAAAGGAAAATAATGTTATATATTATTGGGTTAATACAAAAGCGTAAGTAGCGGCCAAAATTTTCGGACAGTTTTTTGGCGATTGTGGAGGAAAATAATTAAAAACAGGTGAAGCAATGGGTGAAACAGACAAAGATGATTTGATAAGTATTATTGAGAAGGATGAAAGGGATATAATAATACCTAGAACTCTTCCTTTAATGCCTATACGGGACATTGTGATTTTTACAGGTATGCTTATTCCTCTTTTTGTCGGTCGGGAGAAATCAGTGCGAGCGGTGGAAGCGGCTGTAATAAAAGACGGCTATTTATTGTTGGTTGCGCAAAAGGATCCGAACGTCGAGAATCCTAAAAAGAATGAAATTTACACTATTGGAACAGTTGGTCGGATCCTGAGGATGTTGAAACTGCCTGACGGCAGTGTCAAGGCCCTTGTGCAAGGTGTCGCCAAGGCAAAAATTGTGACATATCTCAGAAACAAAGCATTTTATCGTGTAAAAATTGAAACTATTAAAGAACATATGACTGAAGCAGTCAATCTGGAGATTGAAGCTCTGATGAGGAATGTACGAGAGCATTCCGAGAAGATTCTGGCTCTTCAAGGAGAATTAAGCGGTGATGTCGGTACCATTCTGGAAAGCATAGATGATCCGGGCAAGCTGGCAGATCTTGTATCATCGAATCTTAGACTGAAAACTAAGGAGTCACAGGCTCTGCTCGAACTTATAGATCCTGTGGAACGTCTTAAACAAGTTAACGACCTGCTTTCACGTGAAGTTGAACTTTCGGTGATACAGGCAAGGATTCAATCTGATGTCAAGGATGAAATTTCCAAGAGCCAGCGCGATTATTTTTTAAGAGAGCAGGTTAGGGCTATCCATAAGGAACTTGGCGAGCATGATGAAAAAACTGAAGATATAGATGATTACAAGAAAAAGATCAAGAGCGCCAAAATGCCCAAGGAGGCTGGAAAAGAGGCTGCAAAGCAGTTAAAGCGCCTGGAACAAATGCATCCTGATTCTGCTGAAGCTTCAGTTGTACGGAGTTATCTGGACTGGCTGGTTGATCTGCCATGGGATAAAAAAACCAAAGATGTTATTGATATATTGAATGCGAAAAAAATATTGGACAAGAATCACTACGCTCTGTATAAGGTGAAAGATCGGATACTTGAATATTTGAGTGTTCGCAGGTTAAATCCAAAAATGAAAGGTCCTATTCTATGTTTTGTCGGGCCTCCCGGCGTGGGGAAGACTTCTTTGGGGAGAGCTATTGCCAATGCGATGAAGCGTAAATTCGTCCGTATTTCTTTAGGTGGAATTAGAGATGAAGCGGAAATTAGAGGCCATCGCCGCACATATATAGGGTCAATGCCTGGACGTATACTACAGAGCTTGAAGCAGTGCGGATCAAATAACCCTGTTTTTATGATGGATGAGATTGACAAAGTGGGCTCTGATTTTCGAGGCGATCCTTCTTCTGCTTTATTAGAAGCTCTTGATCCGGAGCAAAACTTTGAATTCAGTGATCACTACCTGAACTTACCTTTTGATCTTTCCAGTGTCATGTTTATACTTACCGCCAATTTAACAGATACAATTCCTTCAGCGCTTCTTGACAGAATGGAGGTTATTAGTCTTTCAGGATACACTGAGGAGGAAAAGAAGGTTATTACCGAGATGCATCTTTTCCCGCGCCAGATTAAAGAAAACGGCTTAAAGCCGAAGAATATTTCCATCAGTCCGAATGCATTGCTCCAGATTATAAATGAATACACATCTGAGGCAGGTTTGAGAAACCTTGAACGTGAGCTTGGGGCAATATGTCGCAAGGTGGCGCGCAAGATAGCTGAAAAAGAAAAAGGTCCTTTTAATATTACAAGGACAAATTTGCACAAGTACCTGGGTGTACCCAAATATTATCCCGAGATGGATCAGCAGGAGAGTCAGGTTGGGCTGTCTACCGGGCTTGCATGGACTCAAGCTGGTGGAGAGGTTTTGTATGTGGAAGCATCTTTAATACAAGGAAAGGGTGACTTGATTATTACCGGTCAGCTCGGGGAGGTAATGCAGGAATCCGCTCGCGCTGCTGTAAGTTACGCCAGGGCAAATCTTTCTTCTTTTGGATTAAAAGAAAATTTTCTTGAAAATTTTGATGTGCACATACATGTCCCGGCTGGTGCGATACCAAAAGATGGTCCTTCTGCGGGAATTGTTATGGCTACCGCCCTTATTTCTGTTTTGACCAATAAGCCGGTCAGCAAGGACATTGCTATGACTGGAGAAATTACGCTTAGAGGAAGAGTCCTTCCGATAGGAGGCTTGAAAGAAAAAGCTTTGGGGGCCTTGAGAGCCGGAATTTGTACTGTACTAATTCCTGAAAAGAATAAAAAGGATATTGTAGAACTTCCCTCAAATGTAAAGCGTAAAATCAAATTCATTCCTGTAAAACACATGGATGAAGTACTGTCGGTTGTAATTGATGGCTTGAAGCTTAAGGGCAGTGGGACAAAGAGGAAAAAAGTGAGAAAGTGAGAAAAACCACACACCGATCTGTGTACATGCTCACGCGCTTTGTTGCAGTAAAAAATATATAATTTAACAAAACTTCATTGTAGCATCGACCGTGCTTTATGCGATAAGTTATGAAAATACTCGCTGTAGATACAGCTACAAAAAGTTGTAGCGTTGCCATTGTTGAGAAAGAATCAATTATAGCCGAAACTACTCTATTTATCGAACAAACCCATTCAAAACATTTAATGGAGATGATAGATACAGTATTGCATTTGTCAGGGTTAACTGTATCTGAACTAGATGGATTTGCGGTAACAAGAGGGCCAGGGAGCTTTACCGGCCTGCGAATAGGTATTAGTTCGATAAAGGGTTTTGCTATGGCATCCGGCAAACCTGTTGTGGGTGTTTCAAGCCTTGATTCGCTTGCCATGCAGTGCTGTTTTTCTTCATATCTCGTTAGCCCGTTATTAGATGCTCGTAAAGAAGAGGTGTATTTTTCACGATACAGGTTTGAAAACGGATATTTGAAAAAGGAACTTGGGGAACATGCTATTAGTCCTGTTCAGGCTGTTTGCGATATAAATGAGCCATGCTTGTTCGTTGGTGACGGCGCCAGAATTTATAAAAATAAAATTAAAGATCAGATTGGCGATCTGGCACATTTTGCACCGCCTTATCAAAACACAATCAGGGCTTCTACTGTAGCTTATTTAAGTATGGCTAAATTCGAGATAAATGATACAGATGACAACAGCTTGTTTGCACCTAATTATATACGAAAATGCTGGGCTGAATTTAATTCGTAGTCATTGACATTATTAATTGATATTGATATAAATTTTTTAAACTTAAACAAATTCAACGAAGGAAGACCTTTGAAAAATGAGATATTTTTCAAAGGTTTCAAAGGGATATCTTGAGTGAATAAATTTTCTTGGCCAGATCCTCCGAGTCAAATCGCATTTCCTGTAGCAAAGGCAGGATATCCTTTGATATTTGCTTCAGCCTTTACTACAGGTATTTTTGCCCTTTTAGAGCTAACTGTTCCCGCTTTGGCAGCTCTTGCGGTTACTTTTTTTATCTGCTATTTTTTCAGGGATCCTGACCGCATTATATCTAAAAGTGACGACGCAGTTGTATCTCCGGCTGATGGAAAAGTTATTATAGCCGGGCAAGAGGACAGCAGTCCTTTTTTTGAAGGCAAGTGTCAGAAGATAAGCATCTTCATGTCGGTGTTTAATGTACATGTAAATCGTATCCCGCATGAAGGGGAAGTTGAAATGATAAGTTATTATCCCGGAAAATTTTTTTCCGCAAACCTGGATAAGGCCTCAAGGGATAATGAACATAATGCAATTTTTATTAAGACAAGAGACGGCCTAAAAATATGTGTTGTCCAGATTGCAGGGCTTATAGCAAGGCGTATTATTTGCAAGTTGCAGAAGGGGGATCTGGTAGCCCGTGGCGAACGCCTGGGAATGATATGTTTTGGGTCAAGACTTGATGTTTACCTGCCTGATGACGCGAATATTAATGTTACAGTTGGGGATAAGGTTAAAGCCGGCACATCTATTTTGGGATATTTAAAACATGAAAAGAGAGAAAAGAATTAGTAAAGACAGGCCAAGGCGTGGAATATACATTCTGCCCAACCTATTTACATCTTTAAATATTTTTTGCGGATTTTATGCCATTATTGCTTCAATAGAGGGCAAATATGTTACATCGGCCATAGCTATTATTATCGCCGTAGTATTTGATATTTTTGATGGCAAAATCGCCAGAGCTACTAATACCACCAGTAAATTTGGTGTTGAATACGATTCTCTTGCAGATCTTGTATCCTTTGGTGTTGCTCCAGGGGTGATGATGTATTTGTGGGCTCTTAAACCTATGGGAAGAATTGGATGGCTTGCTGCATTTTTATTTATGGTTTGCGGGGCTCTTCGCCTGGCACGTTTCAATGCCCGTGTTGGTACAGTGAGCAGCGACTACTTTACAGGCCTTCCAATACCGGCTGGTGCAGGTATGGCTGCCACTACTGTTTTGTTCTATAATAAATTCGGCATAGCAGGTACTTCTGACTGTATATTACCCCTTATAATGCTTTATATTCTTTCTTTTTTAATGGTCAGCACCATAAAATACGATTGCTTTAAACAACCTGAGCTGTTTAGAAAGATGAATTTCAATGTTCTTGTTACAGTTATACTGATTTTGATTTTTATAGCAGCGCAGCCATCCATTGCCCTGTTTCTTTTAGGAGTTGCCTATC
>JAJSZP010000078.1 GCA_030262775.1 Deltaproteobacteria bacterium
ATTCCGGATGTAAGACCCTCCCAGCCGCCACAAAAAGCAAGGGTAATGATGCTCAGCGCGACAATTCCAACAGCCAGCAAGATACACTGGGCCGAATCAACATAGGCCACGGATCGCAGGCCGCCCAAGGCCACATAGACGGTCACCACCGAGGCTAACATAACCATGCCCACGTTGATAGAAAGCAAGCCGTCGGTCAAAACGTTAAACAGATAACCCGAAGCCCTCAGTTGCACCCCAAGGTATGGAACGCTGAAAAAAAGGGCGACAATGACGGTCAGAACGCGCATGGTATCGCTCTTGAAATATGTGGAAAACATTTCTCCTGGTGTTACAAAGCCGTATCTCTTTCCAAGGAGCCACTGGCGCTTTAGAAACAGGACACCGGTAAAAGGGATGGTGATGGCATAAAAAGAGGCATACGCGTAAGGAAAACCATCTCGCCAGACCAGAGCCGGATGCCCCACGAATGTCCATCCACTAAAGGATGTGGCAGTGGCCGCCAGGACAAAGACCCAGACACTGATTTGTCGTCCGGCAATAAAATAATCCGATGCGGTCTTGGCGCGTAAGGCTCCTTTGATTCCCCATGTAATACAATAGACCCAGTAAGCAAAAACAAAGATAATTAACCAGTAAATACTTGAACTCATGATTTTCTCCCTATTTGACAGTTAATCCTCAAGGGTTGACAGGTCGCCTTCTTTTAATCCCAGTTCCTGCGCTTTTAACACGCGGCGCATAATTTTGCCACTCCTGGTCTTTGGAAGTGTGTCTTTAAATTCAATTCCCTTGATGACCACAATGGGTCCAAGCACTTTTCGCACATGGGCTTTCAGTTCGTTTACCAGGGCGTCTTTGTCCTCTTCGACGCCTTCCTTTAAGATGACAAAAACCTTGGCCACCTCTCCGCGAACTTTGTCGGGCACACCAATGCATGCGGCCTCAGCTACATGTTTGTGACTGACCAGGGCGCTTTCGACTTCTGCTGTGCCAATGCGGTGGCCGGCAATTTTGAGAACATCATCAGAGCGACCCTGGAACCAGAAATAACCGTCCTTGTCTTTGGTGGCAATGTCGCCAGCCAGATACACCCCGGGAATTTTTGACCAGTAAACCTCTTTGTATTTCTCAGGATCCTTGTAAAGGGTTGTAAGCATGGCAGGCCACGGCTCTCTGACGACCACATGCCCTCCCTTGCCAGGTTCAACGGATTTTCCACTGGCATCGACCACGTCCATATGAATACCGGGGAAAGGCTTGAAAGCCGATCCGGGTTTCAACACGTTGCATGGCGTTGGTGCTACCATAAACATGCCTGTCTCGGTTTGCCACCAGGTGTCCATGACCGGACAGTTCTGGTTTCCCACGTTCTCATAATACCAGACCCACGCCTCAGGATTGATCGGTTCTCCAACTGTGCCGAGAAGCCGGAGCGTGGACAGATTATGCTTTTTAAGACGCTGAGATCCGAACCTCATAAGCATCCGGATAGCGGTTGGCGCTGTGTATAGAATATTGACCCCGTACTTTTCTATGATCCGCCACATCCGGCCTGGCCCCGGATATAGCGGATGCCCCTCGTACATGACCGTGGTTGTCCCCAAAACAAGAGGACCGTAAACAACGTAGCTATGCCCCGTAACCCAGCCCGGATCAGCAGTGCACCAGAAAATATCGGTCTCTTTTATGTCAAATGTCCATTTCAATGTCCGGTTTATACCTACCATATAGCCGCCGTGGCAATGCACCACTCCCTTGGGCTTGCCGGTCGTACCTGAGGTGTAAAGGATATAAAGAGGATCATTTGCGTCCATTGCGACAGTCTCAAATTCCCTGCTTTCACCCTCCACCAGATCTTCGTACCAGACATAACGCCCGTCAGTCATATCGACCGGTATGTCAGCCCATTTTACCACAACTACTGTTTCCACGCTGGGGCAATCAAGCATGGCGTCATCTACTACCTCTTTTAATTTAACAATTTTTCCGTTTCGGTGAAAGCCATCTGCCGTGATGATAATTTTTGCCTCGGCATCATTGACCCTGTCCCTAAGAGCTATGGCGCTGAATCCGGCGTAAACCACGCTATGCACGGCGCCTACCTTGGCGCAACCGAGCATGGCAATGGCGATATGAGGTATGTTGGGAAGATAGATGGACACCCTGTCTCCCTTTGTGACCCCGAGAGAGGTAAGCGCGTTGGCGACCATGTTGGAGGCCCGATACAGGTCATAATAGGTCATACGCGACCGTTCTCCTGTCTCGCTTTCAAATATCAGCGCCACCTTGTTTTTGCGGTGGGTCTTGACATGCCTGTCCAGGGCATTATAGGCTATGTTGGTCTTGGCGTTGGCAAACCACTTGAAAAACGGCGCCTCAGACCGGTCAAGCACCTTGTCCCACTTCCTGAACCAGTCCAATTCCATAGCTGCCTCTTCCCAAAAGCCTTCAAGATCAATTTTCCCTTTTTTTATGGCGTTTTCATAGTCGTTTGGATTGATATTTGCGTTAACTACCATTTCGGGAAGCGGCCGATAGAATCGTTTCTCATCCATCAAGGCCTCAGTGGTCTCCTTTTCTGATTGCTCATTTTCTTTGTTAAATTCCTTAGCCAAAACTTCCATAGATGTTCTCCTTTTTTAGTATTTTTGAGACAAACTCTTCTTATGTATTTTCATATAATATAAAATTCCTAGGGGCAAGCCCTCTTGCTTAGGCTCGACTTTCGCTTCGCTCAAGCTGGGTATTTTTGCGGGACTTCGATCTTTAAAACGCCGCAAGCGGCGGGGTATTTGACCCGAGCTGCGCAATAAAAAAATTACATGGCTTCAAAGTACGAAATATGGGATAAGGACAACACAAACGGCATTCAGTACTCTGGATATTCGATATAAGCCTTTTTTACGTCTAACATGCCTATATTATTGCGGTTGGATACCTTAAAATATATAACACGTGATATACGATTTCTTATATCAAATATTTATCAGTACTATATTTGTAAGCTTAAACTGATTTTAAAAGAAGCATTATCTGTGTAAAAACAAAGGGTAGAGTTGTTTTAATCTTTAACTTATTCCATCTTCCCCAATAGTGTATTAATTGCAAGTTATTGCTATATACAAAATATGTACAATTAAAAGCGCATGTTAATCCTATAGCACATATGTAGTTAACCAATTATTTTCATATCAAAAAATGTTTTCTAAAAACAGTTTGCGCTTACCTATATTTCTTTGATCTCCACTTTGATCATCCTATCACCTTGGCGGATTGCGTTTACGATTTCCTGTCCCATAATCAGCTTTCCGAATACCGTATGATTGCCGTTCAAGTGCGGCTGCGGAGAATGCGTGATGAAGAACTGGCTTCCATTCGTGTTCGGCCCAGCATTTGCCATTGAGATAACACCTGTTTCGTGCTTCAGCGGATTTCCTTCCACCTCGTCTTCAAACTGATACCCTGGGCCTCCCTGTCCAGTACCAGCAGGATCTCCACCCTGGATCATAAAATTGCTGATCACCCGGTGAAACGATACCCCATCATAGAACCCTTCACTTGCCAGGAAAACAAAATTGTTGACCGTTTTTGGCGCGTATTTGGGATAGAGTTCAAGTTCTATGTTCCCCTTGTCAGTCTCTACAATTGCCCGGTAATTTTTTTCTGGGTCAATCTGCATTGCCGGTGGACCGGCCCACTTTTTTATCGACATGATATTTTTCCTTATATATTGAGGTTATTCTACCTTTATCAGGTGTTATTCAGATCATAAAGGGTTATTGTCTCTTGAAATCAGAACATTTTTTTCTTGTAAATATAGATGGTTTTCTATGGCTTACTTATTATTGAGAAGCTGATCAGAAATTTTAAAAAAACTCTGCTGACTGCTTATGATATCCTGAATACGTGAAGACAGTTCAGACCATTGATCCCGTGGCAGAGAGAAGCCCGTGCCGAGATTGGCTGGCAAACTCCTTTTGCAGTTCTTTCGGATTGAACCAATCTATAAGTATAATATTGTCTGCCGTTTTTTCGATTTTTTATTGTAGTTCTTCTAATATACATGGAGTCGAATATAGGCGGCTGTCAACAGCAAGTCAAGCTCGCAGTGTATTTTATGGCACCACATTGACAAAATCAAAACAATCTATTTATAATAGACTGAAATCATTTAGTTTATTAAGAGTTCTAAAGCTAAGTTCCCATCGTAGCGATGCTAATTCTCTGAAATCAGTTTGGACTTACCTTTCTTCAGGACGCTGAAGGCCGGGATACAGGAGCTTCAATATTTCAGGGACGTGGACAGACGAGAGGTGGATTTCGTGATTGTTGAACCCACATCCCCTCACAATATATAGTATGCTTTGGCCTAAAGACATACTCCATGTTGTGAAAAAATTAGCAAATAGATCACCTGTAAAACTTTTTTATTCTATATATTATATCAGACATGAGTTAAAAATACTAATGCTATTAAGGGGGTGCGGAATGTACGGTTGAAGATGGAAATCCTATTGTTTTTTTCGGATTTTTGTTGACAGCCTGTCTGCCAGCATGGAAAGACGCTGACGGGGCCTGTCATTTTTCAGGGCGATATCCAGCGCTTTTTTCATGCCGATCAGGATTACAAGCTTTTCTCCTCTTGTAATAGCAGTGTATAAAAGGTTTCTCTGAAGCAGAGCATAATGCTGTGTCATTAGAGGTATAATTACTGCAGGATATTCCGAACCCTGTGCCTTGTGTATTGATATGGCATAGGCAAGAGATAATTCACCTGTTTCCGTAAAATCATAACTTACCGCCCGTCCATAAAAGTCAACTGAAAGTTCCTCTTTTTTAGTGTCAATGGATATTATAGTACCTATATCTCCATTAAAGACTTCTTTCTGATAGTTATTTTTCAGGTGCATTACCTTATCACCAGGTTTAAAAGAATTATTTGCAGCATTAATTGTGACAGGGTTTGGGTTTAATACCTTTTGCAGCACCTGATTGAGATTAATTGTGCCTGCCATGCCCTTGTGCATTGGGGTTAGAACCTGAACCTCCTTGACCAGATCAAAACCAAAGCGTTCAGGGATTGCCCTTGTGCACAGTTCAACAATTGTGGAGACAACTTTTTCAGGCCTGTTTTGTTCTATGAAGTAAAATTCAGAAAGGTCGGCTGGTTCATTTATATGTTTGAGTAAAGGGAATTCACCTTTTAGTACCCTGTGGGCATTGAGAACAATAGAGCTTTCCCTGGCCTGCCTGAAGATTTTCTTAAGATAGAAAACCTGTATAATGTCTGATTTGATCATGTCGTCAAGTACATTGCCCGGGCCGACGGATGGGAGTTGAAAAACATCTCCAACCATTATGAGCATTGAAGTCATGGGAATTGCATTCAGCAGATGAAACATTAAATATGTATCCACCATTGAGGCTTCATCAATGACTACTGCGTCTGTATCAAGGGGATTGTCCTGGTTTTTGTCGAAGAGATTATTTTTTAAATTATATCCCAGCAGTCTGTGAATAGTCTTTGCATCTCTGTGTGTTAATTCTGCCAGCCGCCTTGCCGCGCGTCCTGTAGGGGCGGCAAGGCTGATTTGTTTTCCAAGAGCTTTAAATACGGCGTTAATCGACCTGATCAGAGTTGTTTTTCCGGTTCCAGGGCCTCCTGTAATGATTACCGCCCGATGAGAAAATATTTTTTCAAGAACATTAAGCTGTTCCTGTGAAAGCTTTATGGCCAGTTTTTTCAGCACTTCATTTGATATTTGTTCCGTGTTTATTCCTTGAGGTACAACAGGAACGGACAAAAGGGCTTTAAGCCTGTTTGCAAGACCTGTTTCTGCCCGATGAAGCGCTTTTAAATAAATGGCTTTTTTATTCCTTTTTTTATCCGGGACATCTATTTTGTTTTCAATAATCAGATCTCCGGAAGCTGAAAGATCTTCTATTGCTTCTTCGGCTGCTTCAGATTTTATTTGAAAAAGATTTTTGCAGCGTTCAGTCAGTTGATCCATATAAGCGAAAACATGGCCATCATTTGCAGATTGCTGTATAAGATGGATAATGCATGCTCTGGTCCTTTCCGGTTCATTTGCCAATTTTCCAAGCTTAAGCGCTATTGCATCTGCCATATAAAAACCGATACCCGCGATGTCGGTTGCCAGGCAATAAGGATTGCTTTGTATTATGTTCAGAGCATCCAGGCCGTATTCCTTTAGCAGTATAGCGGAATATGAGGTTTTTACTCCAGCTTCTTGAAGGAACTGCATTAAACTTCTTATTGCATGATGATTTTTCCATGCATTGCTGATAGAGGCTGCTTTTGCTTTTCCTATTCCTTCTACTTCAAGCAGTTTTTTCGGATAGTTCTCTATTACATTCAGGGTGTCGGCTCCGAAGCGCTTCACCATTCTGCCTGCCATCAAATGGCCTATTCCCTTGATAATACCTGATTTAAGGTAATTTCTTATTCCTTCAACAGATTCCGGCAGAGTTACATTATAGGATTTGATTCTGAACTGCTCTCCGTATTTGGGATGGGTTTCCCACTCTCCCATTATTTTTAGCGCTTCGCCCGGACTGACTCCTCCCATGAAACCTACAACTGTGACAAGATTATTTGTGTTGCCGGGTTTTAATTTTGCTATAATATAAAGGGATTCTTTGTTAAAATATGTAATTTGTTCGAGCGTGCCTTCAAGGGCGGTTAAGGGAATGGATGTGCTCATTATCGGGTTTTTATTTTTTATTGGTAACTATCCATTTGGCTGCATCTAAAAGATCTTCAGCCACGTGGTCAGGGAAAATCTTTTTTTGCGCGAGGATTTTTTCAGCATCAACTCCGTTTCCTGTTTTTACCAGAATACCGTGACCGCATCCTGCATTGCGGGCGCACATAATATCCTTTACGCTGTCGCCTACCATAACAGAATTTGCAAGATCAATATGGTATGTTTTTTGGGCTCTGTGAATTAATCCCGGCTCTGGTTTGCGGCAGCTACATCTGTCTTCGGGGATATGAGGGCAGTAAAATATGTCTTTTATTTCTCCTCCGCCTGGCTTAAACGCTGACTTCATCATGGAATGAATATATTCAAGGCCGTCTAATGATACCATGTTTCGGTTTATAACTGACTGGTTTGTAATTATGATAACAACAAAGCCGTTTAAGTTAAGAAGTTTTATCGCATCAATACTGCCTGGGATAAACTTGAATTCCGCCCAGCTCTTTATATAATCAGGAGAATTCCTGTTTATAACGCCATCTCTGTCCAGAAAAACCACATTTTTCATCAATTTTTGTAACTCCATTTAACGCTTTGATAAAGTAGCCAATAACCCGACCATAGCCCTTACCTATTCTGCAACAATAAATGCATCATTAAATCCGTTGTCATTAAGATATTTTTCATACTTTGCTGCCTGCTCAAGATTTGAGCATTTCCCAAGCCGTACTCTGTAGTAGATGGCATCAACGCCATCATAAGTTGTTATGTGAGTATTTCTGTATTTTTGAGCAAGTTTTTCCCTGAACCTTTCAGCATTTTTCCGATTGCAGAATGCGCCGACTTGAAATGTAAAATTTCCTGCATAATAGTTCGCAGGGAGATAAGTCCGGCGTTTATCGGTTTTGGGTTCAGATTCTCCGACAACACCCAGGGCTACGATTTTGACCTTTGCCGTACCTGGGCCAACTATACCAATTTTTTTTGCCGCAGCATAGGAAAGATCAATTATTCTGCCGCGTACAAAGGGCCCGCGGTCATTGATTCTGACCACGATTTTTTTCTTGTTATGTAGATTGTGCACCCTTACATATGTCCCAATCGGCAGAGTTTTATGCGCGGCAGAGATGGCATACATATCATAAATTTCACCGTTTGCGGTTTTTCTGCCATGGAACTTCCTGCCATACCAGGATGCCTTTCCAACCTGCTCGAAATCCTTTGCGTCATGCAGTGGCTGATACCACTTGCCCATTGCTTTGTAATGCCTGAATGTCGGGGAAGTTTTTGATTGGACAGGAGGTGATTTTACTGTGGTACATCCGTGGAATAAAAAAAGGAGAAAAGCGAAAACAGCAAGGAAAGTAACGGAAGATTTTAAGGCCATTTGGCTACTTTCCTAGAGCAATTTTCAGTACTTCCATCATCTGGTCAACAAAGTGAAATTGAATTTCCTTTTTTACCTTTTCCGGTATATCTTCTTCTAAATCCTTCTTGTTCCACTTTGGCATGATAATGGTTTTTATCCCTGCATGATGGGCTGCAAGAACTTTTTCTTTTATCCCTCCAACCGGCAAAACTCGACCTCTCAAGGTAATTTCACCGGTCATGGCAAGGTCTTTTTTTATTGTTTTATTGGTCAGAAGAGATACAAGGGCCGTAAGAATAGTGACACCGGCAGAAGGGCCGTCTTTAGATATGCCTCCTTCCGGTATATGTATATGTATATCAATTTTATCAAAAAAATCGTCAGAGATTCCGATTTTAGAGGCATTTGCACGGATAAAACTCAAAGCTGCTTTTGCGGATTCCTTCATAACATCCCCAAGCTGACCAGTTAAAGTAAGACCTTTTTTTCCTTTCATGGATGTAGCTTCGATAAAAAGTAATGTGCCGCCATTTATTGTCCATGCAAGCCCCATGGCTATACCCGGTCTTGATGGCCTTGCCCTGACTTCTAAAGTATAGTTTACAGGACCAAGAAATTTGTAAATATCTTTTATATTGATTTTTACTGATTTTGCTTCTCCTGCAACAATTTGAGTTGCTGCGCCTCGGCAAATGGTTGCAATTTCGCGCTCAAGATTTCTTAAACCTGCTTCCCTTGTGTAGCCTGTGATTATATTTTTTATTGAAGCAGTTGTGAAAGATATTTGAGATGAATTGAGACCATGTGCTTCGCGTTGACGAGGTATGAGAAAACGGTTTGCGATTTTAATTTTTTCATCCAGAGTGTAGCCCAGCAGATGCAAAACCTCCATCCTGTCTCGAAGAGCCGGAGGTATTGTGTCTAAAATATTTGCAGTGGTAATGAACATGACTTTTGACAGATCAAATGGCACATCAAGGTAATGATCTGAAAAAGAAAAGTTTTGCTCCGGATCAAGAACCTCCAGCAGAGCCGAAGATGGATCACCGCGAAAATCGCTTCCGACCTTGTCAATTTCGTCCAGAATAAAGACAGGATTGTTTGACCCGGCGCGCCGGATTCCCTGAATAATACGCCCGGGAAGAGCGCCGACATAGGTTCGTCTGTGTCCTCTGATTTCAGCTTCGTCCCTGACACCTCCAAGTGAGATTCTATGAAACTTTCGGCCTAAAGCTCTGGCTATTGAACGGCCAAGAGATGTTTTTCCTGTACCTGGAGGACCTGTAAGACAAAGGATCGGTCCCTTTGATTCAGGCTTGAGTTTCCGTACAGCCAGAAATTCTATAATACGTTTTTTTGGTTTATTTAGCCCGTAATGATCATCATCTAAAACTTTTCTGGCCTTTTTTATATCTAACTTGTCTTTTGTGCTTTCATTCCAGGGCAGTGATGTCAGCCAGTCAAGGTATGTTGATGCCACAGTATATTCTGAAGAAGAAGGGTGCATTCGTGATAAGCGGCCAATTTCTCGTTCAGCCTCTTTAAGTGCTTCTTCAGGGAGATTTTTTTCTTTAATTTTAGCCTTGTATTCTTCAATTTCAATACTTGTTTTATCTTTTTCGCCGAGTTCTTCCTTTATCGCTTCCATTTGCTGGCGGAGATAATATTCTCTCTGCTTTTTATCCATATCGCCTTTGACCTGGGACTGTATCTTATTCCCAAGTTTAAGGATTTCCATCTGATAATTAACAAGACGTGTAACTTCTTGCAGTCGTTTTTTTATGTCCAGGGTTTCTAAAACTTTTTGTTTTTCTTCTAATGTTGAATTTATGATCGAAGCAATCATGTCTGCGAGAATGCCAGGCACCTGTATTGATTTCGCCATAGAAAGAATGTCAGGTGATAATCCCGGAGAGAACTCTACAACCTTAGTGAACAGGCCGGTAAGATTGGCCATAAGGGCATCAATCTCCTTGCTTTTTGTTTCTATATCCCGAAGATTTTCTACCCTGGCCTGCAGGTAAGGCTTGCCTTTTATAAAATTTTTTACTTTGAATCGACCCAAACCCTGTATAAGCAATTGTGCTTTATTGTCTTCGATTTTTGCCATTTTAAGGATAAGCGCTGTTGTGCCGAATTTATATAGATCATCAGGAGTATATTTTGTTTTTATCTTTGAATTACTGGATAGAATAAGTCCAATGGTTCTATCTTTGGACATTGCTTCATCTACAAGTTGAATGGATTCATGCTGCATTATAACAACCGGCACAACCATTTTGGGGAATAAAGTAGCATCAAATAGAGGAAGAATAGAAACTATTTCCGGGAGTTCTTTACTTTCAAAGTCCAATGATGGTTGTTTGTCTGTCATGGATACCTCCAGAGTCTATTTCTTAAGACTTTAATCGTAAATCTGTTATTCCTCAGTGATCGGCACCTTGTGTATGTTGGCAGGCGGCAGTTTGGCAAGCCTGATCTGAAGAAAGCCGTTTAGATATGATGCCGTTACCTTATCAGTATCAATGGGTGCGGGAAGAAAAAGGATGCGTTCGAATTTACCATACTGGATTTCCGCTAATCTGTATTTTGTGTTTTCTACGCGCGGCAATTCAGTACGATACCCATAAATTTTAACGGCCTTGCTGCTGATTGCTACCTCCAGGTTATTTTTGTCGACTCCTGCAATTTCAGCTATAATAATTATTTTTCCAGGAATCTCATAAATATCCATTTGAGGCTTCCAGGTACATTCAGAAAGAGAAAAAACAGGATTCATAGATCTGAACATGTCCTCAATGGTTTTTTCGATTTTGGAACCTAATTCATCAAAATTATCGCCAAATCGTATTTTGATATAATCCATTTTTGGCTCCTGCTT
>JAJSZP010000079.1 GCA_030262775.1 Deltaproteobacteria bacterium
TCCGTTACTTTTTTTACTACTGCAAACTTTTTGTTATCCGGGCATTCGACGCGTATTTCCGGCGTTGAATAAGTCTTGGGAACATCAGATAAAAGCTCGGATATTGTCTTTCCTGTATCAGCTAATATTTCAAGAAGCCTGCAGGATGCATAAATAGCATCGTCAAAACCAAAATAGCGGTCGGCAAAAAACATATGGCCGCTCATTTCGCCGGCAAGTTCAGCATTTTCTTCTTTCATTTTTTTTTTGATTAAAGAATGACCGGTTTTCCACATTATAGCGCGGCCGCCGTTTTTTTCTATGTCATCATACATTGTCTTTGAACACTTTACTTCTGAAATGAAAGTGGCACCGGGTTTTCTGGAAAGGATCTCCCTTGAGAATATAATCATGAGCTGATCTCCAAAAACAATATTTCCTTTTTCATCAATAACGCCGATCCGGTCACCGTCACCATCGTAACCTATGCCTAAATCCAGCCCCTTTCCCCTTACAAGAGAAATAAGGTCTTTCATATTTGCTTCTACTGTTGGATCGGCTTCGTGATTCGGGAAACTACCGTCCATGTCACAATATATATCATGAACCTGGCAGTTAAGACGCTTCAGGATTGGCACTGCGACTACCCCGGCTGTGCCGTTACCTGCATCAATCCCTACTTTTAGCGGTTTGGATATGCTGATATTTTGCTCTACAAATTCTTTGTAAGGAGTGACAACATCAGCAGAAGATAATGCTCCCTTCCCAGTGGCAAATGATTTTTCATTAATTATGTTAAGTAGTTTCTGGATATCCTTGCCATGAATGGAATCTAAACCAATGCATAGTTTGAAACCGTTATATTCGGGAGGATTATGGCTGGCAGTGATCATAACACCGCCTTCCCGCCCGAGATGGGTGATTGAAAAGTAAAAGACTGGTGTTGGACAAACCCCGATATCTATAACATCGCAGCCGGTTGACAAAAGACCTTCAGTGATTTTTTCAGCATACAGATCCGAGGTTTTTCTGCAGTCGCGTCCAACAGTGAGCTTTGAAGAACCATGCTGTAACAGATAAGTGCCGACTCCTTTTCCTATCTGTATCACATCGTCTTCTGTCATGTCCTTACCGGCAATTCCTCTGATATCGTATTCTCTAAAAATATTCGGATTCATGATTCTCCTTTCTATAATAAGCTCAGGATCAGCGTTGCAACGCCAAGTAACCAGCAATAAGGCGCAAAATAGTACAGTCGTCCCTGTTTAACTATGCGAAGCAAAATTTTCAAGGCTATATAACCGACGATTCCTGCGGTAACGGTTCCCAGCAATATTATTTTTACGGGAATATTCGTTTGTATAATGGTTGAGTCAAGGCCAAGTATCATTGCGCCCAGTATCGCAGGAATTGATAAAAGAAAAGAATAACGACCTGCAATCTCCCGGTTTATCCCGAGAAAAAGAGCTATGGATATAGTAGAGCCGGAACGTGATATTCCGGGCATTATAGCCATGCCCTGCATTACGCCTATCATTAGAGCATCTCTAATGTTTACTTTTATTAAAGGCCGTCCTTCAACACTGATTTGTCTGGTAAACCAGAGGAGCGTGCCGGTTACTAAAAGCATTAAGCCTACTATCCATACAGAACCAAAAATTTGATCAACAATTGTGTGGAACAGAATTCCCAAAATGCCTGTAGGGATACTGCCAATAATTATCAACGAAGCAATTCTTATTTCTTCATTATCAGTAAAAAGCGACTTCAAATTTTCTGATGACTTGATTAACGCTGGAAGACGTAACAAGGTTTGAAGTATGCTTCGTATTTCCCGATAAAAGACTATGAATATTGCTATTAACGTTCCGATATGAAGACTTATATCGAATAACAGCTCTGGTTCCCTGATTCCGAATAAATTTTGAAGCAGAACCAGGTGTCCGGAACTGCTGACAGGCAAAAACTCCGTTAACCCCTGAACTATACCCAACATTACAGATTGTAGTGGTTCCATAATTTGATGAACTCGTCAAATACTTTTAAAGGTCATTCTGCACATCATAACACGGATTTCATCAGAACCATTGCGCATAATTTTCTTTTGAGCTTTAATATTAAAGTGTTCGCTCATTTGCCTGAAAAATTCTATACTTGACCTTCTGGCCCTTTCTGACAACAGTATTTCTCCGTCTTCTTTCAGATAGGTTCGAAAAAGCCTTAAAATTGGATAAAAGTTTTCTTCCTTATATATGACCTCACACCCTGTTATTCTGTCGAAAGTTCCTTTTAATTCAGGCTTGTTCCAGTCCAGTTCCATGATTTCCAGGTTTGAACAATCGTTTATATGAGCATTGGCTTTAGCAAAATTCAGGGCGTCATGGTTGTATTCCGTCATTGTCACCTTATGGCCGAATGAGGAGCCAACTATCCCCACCAAACCAAGGCCGCCACCTATTTCAAGAAAGCATTTTTTCGGATTTACAGGCATTGAAGCAAGATAATCTGCCAAGATAAAAGAAGTCTCCCATATTTTTGCCCATAATGGAAAATCATTGAAAACATTCTTAGGATCAATAAATCTATCAAGTGATTTGGGAACAAAAAAATTGAATTTGCGATTCCTTATTGCAAGCTCTACTGTACCGGTTTCATATTCTTTTTGGAAAGATTCCATTGAAAACATTTATCTAATATCGCTCCTATATGCAGATAACATGGATCAGGTCAAGGGTTGGAAACTTCTCCTGAACCCCGATCCCTGTTACTCATCCTTTTAAAACAGCTATTGGTTTTAATTTTGCTACCTTTTTTGAAATTCCTGCACCATGAATCACATCAATTACCTGGGAAATGTCTTTATAGGCTTCGGGCATTTCTTCAGCCAGAGAGGATTTGCCGGTCCATCTGACAAGTATGCCTTTATCTTCAAGTTCGCGGTTTATAGCTCTGCCTTTGCCGGCTTTTTTAGCGGATCGTCTGCTTAAAACCCGGCCAGCACCATGACACGTTGATCCAAAGGTTTCTTCCATTGCCCTTTTGGTCCCAACAAGCACATAAGAAGCAGTTCCCATATCTCCTGGAATAAGTATTGGCTGCCCTGTTTTACGGTATTTTTCGCAGAGCGTTTTATGCCCGGCTGGAAAGGAGCGAGTAGCACCTTTTCTGTGTACGCATACCGCCTGTTTTTTACCATCCACAATATGATATTCTTTTTTTGCTATATTATGACATACATCATAAACCAGATTCATGCCAAGATCTGTTGGCCCCATACCGAAAACTCTTGAAAAAACCTCACGGGATCTGTGCAGCATAATCTGCCTGTTAGCCCATGCATAGTTTGCAGCACAGGCCATTGCATTGTAATAGCGCGAACCTTCTTTTGACTGAATCATAGCGCAGGCAAGGTGTCGGTCCGGCAGATCAAATCCCAGTTTTTTAACATGTTTTGTCATGAATGCGAGAAAGTCGTCACAAACCTGGTATCCAAATCCCCTTGAACCTGAATGAAGCAACAATGTAATCTGATTTTCAAAGAGACCGAATGCCTGGGCGGAAACTTTATCAAAGATTTTTTCCACTACGCCTATTTCGAGAAAATGATTACCTGCGCCTAAAGTGCCAAGCTGCTTTTGTCCTCTTTCCAGCGCCCTTTGACTTACAGTTTCAGGGTCAGCATTACGCATACATCCTTCATCTTCCGTATGCTCGACATCTGAGTTTTCTCCAAAGCCATGCCTTACAGCCCATCTGCTGCCTTCTTTAAGAACTTTTTTTTCTTCTGCTATTGAAAGCTTAACAAAACCTGTGGAACCTACGCCGGAAGGAATATTCTGGTAAAGCGCATTTATAAGATCATTAAGCCTGGGCCTGACGTCCTTTTCAACAAGGGAAGATGCTGCCAGACGAACACCGCAGTTGATGTCATATCCTACTCCGCCTGGTGAGATTATACCATTTTCCCAGTCAAATGCTGCAACGCCGCCTATGGGAAAGCCATAGCCCCAATGCATATCTGGCATTGCCATTGATGCCTTTAAAATGCCGGGAAGCGTTGCCACGTTTGCAACCTGCTTTAACGTTTCTTCTATCTTGATGTCTTTAAGCAATGAAGCGTTTGAATATATAATGCCTGGTACGCGCATAGCACCGGTTTTAGGAAGCTCCCATCGGTATTTGTCTATTTTTTTTAATTCAATAGTCATTTTTTTATTCACCAAATGGGTGATTCCGATTTTTTTCCATCCATCATAGCTATTCTTAAATTACTGACGAACAACCCACTGAAAATTCAGTCGAATTCTATTTCAGAATCGCTCAATTTAGGTAAAATCAAAAAAAATGATTATTTGACGGCTAAAATAGATACCCACTGACTTACGCCCGTGGTTTTCAGAGTAATTTTCGATAAATTTAATATCACAAAAGGACATGATGGTAAAGGTTGAAAAGCAGGTTTTGCTAATCCTATAGACAGAATTTTGAAAATAATAGTATAGGTAAATTTTTTCATAAAGCAACATAAGTTACACATTAAATTAGGAGTTATCTTTTATTGGAAAGATTATAACCAGTTAATATGTTTATGTATATATTATGTGCTTTTTTTTGGTATAAATAATGCATGCTTAAAATAACTAAAACAATGAAAAAATACAAAATTGAATTGAGTATCATGGAAAAAATTTTTCAAAAGCTTATTGTTTCTATGCGTTATCGTATTTATTCCATCAAGCTGGATCTTCCGCCAGAAGATTCCAAGAAAGAGAATGTGGATTAACCGAAGTTTGATGAACTTACAAAAAGCCTTTTGCAAATGGCTCTAAGTATTTTGAGAGAAAAACGCCCAAAGTGCTCAGCAAATGAACATAATGGACTTTTTAAAAAACCGTCGATCATGACAACACATTTGACAAGCAGGTGATAACGGACAGGATAATAGAAGGCAGATAAAGGGAAGCTTAATATCAATGTTAAAAAGGAAGATGGAGGCTAAAAAATGAAAAGGATATTATTATTTATTTTGGTATTATTATTTGCGTTTTCATCAGGTGCTCAAGCCACATTGTTTACGTTTTCCGGAACAGACGAGGGAGGTATCGGTTCCGCAACTATGGATATTTCCATTGTAGGCAACACACTTACGGTGACACTAAACAATACGTCACCAATTTACCTTGATCCGGATAATAGTACGTCAGTTGATAATGCGCCTGGCATTACGGGATTTGGTTTTAATCTGGATGATCCCTTGCCTGGCCTTTCAAGCTGGGAACTAACAGCGTACACAAGCGATCTCTCTGGCCCTGAGACTATTGGAAGTCTTGACAGTGGCGACCCAGAAAGCGGCGCTGATGGCATAGTAAACACTACTGATGATGAATGGAGTCTGAATACAACTATTGCGGGCGTAACTTTGGATTTTCTACCAACAACTGACCAGGAAAACATTGACGGAGCGCTTTTCAACCCATCGGCATATGGAAGTTCGGAGCTGCCGGGTGGTAACAATGACGTCTTTTATACAACTGCAATTCTAACTATGATCTTTGATGACGCGCCTTACTTGGACATCACCAGCCTGTTTGTGAGAATGCAAAATGTCGGAGAAAATGGTGAAGGAAGTCTTAAGTTATATCCTTCTCCTGGCAGTCCCGACCCTATCCCCGAACCCGCTACTATGCTGCTTCTGGGCAGCGGACTTATAGGGATTGCAGTTAGCGGCAAAAAAAAGGTTAAAAAAAACAAATAAATAATGTGTTCAGGAAACAAGGAGCAGGCGCTTCCTGCTCCTTGTCTATAAATAGTTTTTTGCTTTCATCAAACCATGTCCTATGGGCATGGTCGGTGATTTAATTTTCAACATACAAGGTTAAATGCTTATATGCAAAATTGCAGACCGTATACGTTTTACCTTGACATCAACCCGTCTGTTATTTTATAAAATTTTTCTCTATGAACGTTCTGCTGATTGAAATAAATCCTTTTGTACAGGAAACAACACCGATCTCACTGGGATATATTGCGTCTTTTCTCAAATCCAAAGGCTTTTGTGTAAAAATATTGACTATCGGCCAGAATACATCCTTATCTATTTCCGCTATCCGCGAGCTTATCAGCGCCTTTAAACCTTCGCTGGTTGGGTTTTCTGCCTATCAGAGAATTATGCTATATATAATAGGACTTGCCAAATTCATAAAATCAATTGACAATAACATTAAGATAGCTATCGGCGGTCCTCAGGCTACCTTCATGCCTTCTGCTGCTTTTGCGGAATTAGCAAATGTGGATTATATATGCCGATCTCCGGGCGAACTTACGTTGCTGGGAATTGTGCGAGCTGTTGAAAATGGAACGCCTTTTTTGGATCTTTCCGGCGTTAGTTACAAAGATGACAATAATGCTGTTTTTGATACACCGGAACTTGAAGGCTACACCGATTTAGATCGTTATCCCTCAGCCTATCTGAATGACGTTTTTGATTACTCACGCATGAGGGAGGCAATTATGCTGACCTCTCGCGGATGTCCGCACCATTGCATATACTGTTACACCCCTCATGCTTTCAAGCACAAAATAAACTATCATTCCGTTGAAAGAGTTGTTGAAGAAATTAGATGGATAAAAAAAAGGGGGGTAAACAGACTTTGGTTTGCTGATCCGAATATTTCTTATAAACCGTTACGGCTTATAGAAATTCTTGATAGAATCCTAAAAGAAGGGCTTGAAACTGAAATATGGTTGCAGACTCGTGCAGATCTTGTAACTTCGGAATTACTGAAAAAAATGAAAAGGGCGGGTGTAAGTACCATAGCCTTTGGACTTGAGTCGGCCTCAGAGCGTGTCCTGTCAAGACTGGGTAAACATATAACCAGTGAAAAGGTAGCCGAGGCAATTAGGCTTGCACAGGACCAGGGCATAGAAGTTGAACTTTTTACCATATACGGACTTCCTTATGAGACCTTTGAGGATGCGGTGAAAACCCTGGAATTTGTGAAGAAAAACAAGGTCAGGATAATGGGCAATACAAATTCCCAGCAATTACAAATCTATTTTGGGACACATATGGCTCAACATTATGAGGATTACAATATACGCCCGTTGAACAACAACCGTCCAGCCTATCTGTCTATCGGGTCTCAGTACGAAACCGATTACATGGGCCGCAATGAGTTACATCAGATTCGACAAATGTGGCAAGCCAATTCCATAGATGGTGGTAAACGAATTGTGTCGTGAACGGAATAACAAAGCAATGATCAAGCCTGCCTTTAAGAAAATATATATAATACTTGGCGAACAGGATAAGGAAAATCTTGAATGGATTTTGCAGACGTTATCGTTCCTGTATTCGCATCTTAACCTGACATCAAATATTTATCTTGTTTCGGAAAATCTTTCTGCCGGCATGCCCCAGGTGGAACGTATCCAGAAAAACATCAACGAGTTTCTCAGCGATCACCTCTTTGCCAGGCTTTATGTTCATATTGTCCATCCAGCCCCCTTATCGGCCATGGATGACATAAGACTATGTTACAAATACCTGAAACAGTCGACCGACAAATTTGACCAGGAAGCTTACATACACCAGGAATTGCCAAGACTCATATTGCTGCCTGTTTTTGTTCCCGATGACCAGGTCAAGCCCATCCAACTTATAGACCTCCTTGATGGGCTAAAAAACTCTTTTTTGTTGTCCAGTCTTTACCTGAACAAGGATACTTTAGATTTGGCTCAAGATAAAAAGCTTCTGTCTTTTACGGACAAGGTTTACTACGGCATCGGAAACTCCAGAAAGATGACAGACATAGTTTGCAATCTATTTTGTCAAGATATCATTGATGATTCATTGGACAAGTTAGAGAATAACGACTTGTCTATGACAGGTCCTTGCCATGATTCGCTTATTATCTCGGCTCAAGATGGTAATGTTTACTGTTGTATGGATGCATTCCTCAAAAATGAAAGCCTGGCAAAAAATTATGAAATGCACGGCCTGGAAGAACTTTTGGCAGATTATTATCAACAAGATAAGTCAAAAAGAGACTGTCTTGGATGCAGAGAACACGTGCTTAATTCTTTTGTAGATTTGCCCAAGTCTATTGACACAAACCAAAAGATAGGAGCTTTACTCTATCATTTCGGGATGTTGCGACAGGATTCAGAAGACAATTTTCAGGCAATAAAAAACTTTAAGCAATCCTTAAAGCTCTCTCCAATTGAAGAAAGCGATCCTGTTTATTTCCGACTTGGCATTGGATACACAAATATTGGACGTTACGATCAGGCCCTTAAAGCCTTTAAAAGTGTTGAACTATCATATCAAGGGCAGCATTTTTTCCACTTCTACAAAGGGCTTTGTTATTTTGAGACAGAAGATTATGTCAAAGCCTTGGAGGAATTTTCAAAGGCCTTGCACTTGAAGCCCCAACATGATGACCGGATCAGGATTTTGATTTATATAGGAACATGTTTCAACAACCTTGGAAAGTATGAACAGGCCGTGGACGAATTGGAAAAAGCTAAGGAAACGGCAGGCAATGTGAAAGAAGTTTATAACACTCTTGGCTTTTCTTATTTCAAGATTAAAGACTATGACAAGTCTATTGAAAACCTTAAAATGGCTGTTGAAATTGATCCTTTTTCTGCTATTGATTATGCCAGCCTTGGATCAAATTACCGCGAAAAAGGAGATCTTGAGATGGCAATTGGAATGTACGAAAAAGCCCTGGCTTTGGATTCTGCTATGACTTCCGTAAGGGAGAATCTTGAAAGGCTGAACAAAAAATCTATATAATTCCCAACTTTTTTATAAGCAGGGTGTTGAAAATCAGGGTGTTATTGCCTGATTAAGGTTCCCCTATCAAGCCTGTTCGCCATATTTTATACTGGATCATGCAGCGTGTTAAAGTTTAGGCTGCAAGATCAAAAAGTTTGGTTTGCTGTGGCTTATTAACCTTTTTCTTTCTGCGAGTACCAGCCATTTCTATTAGTAATATGCCGATATTGCTGAAAAATACTTCTTGCCATCAGGCTGTGTTGACTGCATCCCCTAACCTGCTCAAGTCCAGTTTGATTTTTTAGCAGGTTCAAAGGCCGTTCAATATTTTTGCAAATATCATGGGCTTGCTCTACTTGATTTTTATCGTTCGGGATTTGTTGAAAGTTTCCATTGTCGCAAGAGATTTTTCGAAATTGATGGCAATTACCAGAACGAAAACAGGAAAAATTCAATCCGGTACGCCAAGTGTCTCAAAACAAAATTTCTTATCATTGTTAACTGTCTGAAATAATAAAGTAACTTTTGTGCCAATCGACCAGGATTTACGCAAGCTCAAGAATTTTATATGAAACTAAAAAAACTGGAACTTACAGGATTTAAATCATTTTCTGAAAAATCCAGCATTGAATTTCCTCTCGGTATTTCCGCAGTTGTAGGGCCGAACGGTTGCGGCAAAAGCAATATTGTTGACGCGTTTAGATGGGTTATGGGGGAACAAAGTGTTAAGCAGCTTCGCGGCAAGGCAATGGAAGATGTCATATTTTCCGGTTCTAACGGGAAACCACCGCTTAACATGGCCGAAGTATGCTTAACTCTTTTAAATGACAACGGCACTGCTCCTGAGGAATTAAAGGACTTTACTGAAATAATGTTAACCAGACGGCTTTATCGTTCTGGTGAAAGTGGATATTTCATCAACAAACAACCATGCAGATTAAAGGATATACATAACATTTTTCTGGGAAGCGGCCTTGGAACAAAATCATATTCAATAATTCAGCAGGGAAATATTGGAGCTATTACTGAGGCAGGGCCTGAAGAAAGAAGGTTTTTTATTGAGGAGGCCGCAGGAATTACCAGATATAAAACCCGAAAAAAAGAAGCTTTAGGCAAAGTTCAGGCCACAAAGCAGAACCTTCTGCGCATAAATGATGTAATTAATGAAGTACAAAAGCAGATGGCCGGACTTAAACGCCAGGTTAAAAAAGCCGAGATCTACAAAAATTATCAAAAGCGCATAAGAGAACTGGACATCCTGATTTCTCTTGCAAATTTTGATGATTACTCTCACAAAATCTGCCAAACCGAGTCTTTATTAAAAGAACTTAATGATACAAACATAGAGCATACATCCAAAATAAAAAAACTTGATGCTGCTGTTGAAGATATAAAATTTCAACTCTCACAAAAAGAACAGGAAATCTCGGAACAAAAATCTCAAAAATTCGAAATGCATCGAAGCATAGACAGAATAGAAAATGACCTTACACATCTTCGCAGAGAGATGGAGAATTTTTCCAGCGAAGCCATAAGACTTGAAGCTGCAAGAAAGGAAACAGAAGAAAAAAACAAAAGCATTATCACCGAGATTACTCAAATAGAAACTCAGAATGCAAAACTTAAAGACAATATAACAGATGTTGAATCAAGTCTTGAGCAGGAACGATCCGCATCACAAAAAACAAGAGATCAATTTTCTGAACTGACAAAGAGACTCGAAAATTATAAAACACATCTAATGGAGCTGGTTGCCAATGAAGCACGATACAAAAACATCTATCAAAATGCGGCAAGCAACAGGGAAAATATAAAGAGACGGTTAAAAATAATAGATGAAGAAGAAGTTAGAGCAAAGAAAAAATTAAAGGAAACACAAAAATATTCCATAAAAGCCAAAGAGCATCTGAAAGAACTAGAGCTGGAAATAAATGATCTGAATAAATGCATTGAAATCAAACAGGAAGAACTTGAGCAAAAGAGCAGGGAACTTGGCAAAAAGGTTAAACTCGTCCAGACAATTGAACTTGAAAAAAATAAGCTGAAATCAAAATTTAATGCTTTAAAGAAAATGGCCGATAACTTTGAATG
>JAJSZP010000080.1 GCA_030262775.1 Deltaproteobacteria bacterium
GGCCTTTATTTCCAACGTGGCGAGGGATCCGGTTGATGCCTACTTTTTTTCAGTTAGCGCGTTGTATAATGACCAAAAACATTCGCTGCTCAATGGTGATGTGAATAAGGCGCTTCATGGGTATGATACCCGGGATCTTTTTCATAAGATATATCAGAACGCACCGGCTAATGATCATTTGTCAAAGATTCAGTATTTGGATATCAAGACGTATCTGTGTGAGGATATTTTGACAAAGGTGGACAGGGCCAGCATGGCGGTGTCTTTAGAGGTGAGGTGTCCCATACTGGATCATGTATTCATGGAATATGTGGCTCGAATACCTTCTGAACTGAAACTGGCAGGAACCGATGGTAAGCACATTTTCAAAAAGGCGCTAAAGAAATATCTGCCTGATAACATATTATATCGAAAAAAAATGGGATTTGGCGTACCGATTTTAGAATGGCTGAGAAAAGATCTTAAGGGGTATGCAAAGTCGTTAGTGCTGGATGGTGATGCCAGTCGGCTCTATCTAAGGAAAAGTTTTCTGGAAAAAATATGGAACGAGCACCAAAGGGGCATTCGAAATCGGTCCACTGAGTTGTGGCTTGTGATGATGCTGAATCTCTGGCATAAGAAATTTGGTTAAATAGGGGATTGGTGAAATGGATAATTGGTGAAATGGATAATTGGTGAAATGATTGAGTGCTGTTATGGGGAAGAAAAAATTCGGCGACTTTAGGGATTTGGAAGTATGTCTAAAACACGTATTATTCATCTAATATATTCCTTTGAAACAGGTGGGCTTGAGAAAGGCATAGCGACTCTTGTAAACAACGCTTCGCCTTTATTCGAACATGTCATTCTTTGCCTGACAACGTCGGGAAAATCAGAAAGACTTCTTCCTCCGAATACACAAGTCGTCGAACTGCACAAACCTCCGGGCAGTTCTCCTCTTTTCCTGTTGAAGCTTTCTCGTGTTCTCAAAGATCTTCGGCCTGATATTGTTCACACCCGTAACTGGAGCGGAATGGATGGAATCATCGCGGCCCGCATTGCAGGTGTGCGGGGGGTAGTTCATGGTGAGCACGGCTGGGGGATGGAGGATCCCCAGGGGTTGCACCGGAAAAGGATATTCATCCGCAGATTCCTTTCCCGCTGGGTAAATGAGTATACATGTGTTTCAAAAAAAATAGAAAACTGGCTTTGCAATGATGTTCGAGTCAGGAAACCAGTGACCCAGATTTATAATGGTGTGGATGCAGAGCAATATCGCCTTGGCAATGGCCGTGATCGAATCCGGTCCGGGCTCGGACTGGCGGTCGATATTCCTCTTGTTGGCGTAGTGGGGCGTCTTGATCCTATCAAAGATCATCCAACACTGTTCAGGGCATTTGAAGCCGTCAGGACAATTTTGCCGGAAGCACGCCTTCTTGTTGTGGGGGACGGACAAGAAAGGAAACGTCTGGAAAGCCGGGCAGGGGATGATGTGATATTTCTGGGGAATCGTTCTGATGTACCCGAAATCTTGCGGGCTTTGGACCTGTTTGTTCTGCCATCCTTAAATGAAGGAATATCCAACACCATCCTGGAGGCAATGGCGACAGGCATTCCGGTAGTGGCAACCCGTGTTGGTGGAAATCCGGAGCTTGTGGAAGAAGAACGTACAGGGATTCTCGTGGAACCAGGCGATTTCCAATCAATAGCCTCTGCTATTCTGCGCTATTTGCAGCATCCCGATCTTGGGGCCCGGCATGGTGAGGCAGGCAGGCAAAGCGTTCTTAAGCGTTTCAGCATCAAGGCAATGGTCAGATCTTATGAGGTGGTTTATTTGAAAACTCATTATGAGAGTAACCTGGGGCAGGGGGGTATTCTTCAAAAAATCCTTCAAATCCTGTCTGAGCATTCTTGAGAAAGCAGCGAATCATGCACCCGAAACTAGTTAAATATCTGACTTTCCCACTTCATGAAAAGATCATCGGTCGGAAAACTTTCGAATATCTGAAGGAACTGGAAAGACTTCAATGGACATCCCCTGCCCAACTGGATGAGCTGCAATTCGAAAAGCTGAAAGCGCTCCTCATGCACGCTGGCAAGAATATTCCTTTTTATGCGAAACGATTCAGCGAATCAGGGTTTGATCCTGCAAAGATGCAGAGCATGGAAGACTTCAAGGCGCTTCCTTTTCTTACCAAGGCTGAAATCAGAGAAAACCTTAAAGATATGACATGGAGCAGTTGTCCAGGCGGTCTGCACCGATACAACACCGGAGGTTCTTCCGGACAACCCCTGATCTTTTACTTTGATCGACGTCGTCAAGCCTATGATGCAGCAGCCAGGGCGCTTACTCACCGCTGGTGGGGAATTGACGTTGGAGATAAGGAGCTTTATCTGTGGGGTTCACCTCTTGAAATTACCAAACAAGACCGTATTAAAGATGTGCGTGACAGGCTTACGAACCAGATGCTTTTAAGCGCATTTGAGTTATCAGCGGCGCAACTCCATTTGTACGTAAAAAAAATGGAAAAACTCAAACCCAAATGTCTTTTTGGATATCCCTCGTCTATTGATCTATTCTGCAGGATGGCAAAACAACACGGCTATGAATTGAATAATTTTGGTATTCGTGTGGTCTTCTCAACAGCAGAAGTGCTGTACGAACATCAAAAGAAAAATATATCCGAAACATTCGGAGGAGTTCCAGTTGCAAACGGCTATGGCAGCCGGGAAGGCGGTTTTATATCACATGAATGCCCCAAAGGCGCGATGCATGTTATGGATCCGAATGTCATTGTTGAATATGCGCGTAACAGTCGTCTGGTAAGACCTAATGAAGATGGAGAAATCGTGGTGACCCATCTGGACAACTGGGCAATGCCCTTCATACGGTACCGTACTGAGGACATCGCTCAATTTGATGATAAACCGTGCATGTGCGGACGGCATTTCAGCATTATGAAAACGATACAGGGTCGAACGACGGACTTTGTGGTCACCCCTGATGGCAGATGGCAGCACGCTCTTTCGGTTATTTATGTAGTTCGTGATATACCCGGCGTTGCCGAATTTAAGATAATCCAGGAGACCATTCATAGCATAAGGGTACTTCTCAAGGTGGATGCAAACCTCTTCCCAAAAGAAGGTCGGGATTTAATCGTAAAGGGATTTAAGAAAAGAATGGGCAAAGAAGTAAATGTCACAATCGAAATGGTCGATGAAATTGAAAAAGATGCCTCAGGCAAATACCGCTACGTTGTATCTATGGTGGCTGAGAAGCACGGCTTTGATATTGGTGAATACTTCTAATGTCTGAATTCGACTTAATCCACGATAATAAGAGGGCTCATAAAACAAAAACAGTCAGGGCCGATGCACGAATTCGGGCATGTGTTAAATTGATAAGACAGGAACAGCCGGAATCACTGCTTGATATCGGCTGCGGGGATGGTGGATTCTTACGCAAATTTTCCCATGTCCCCAGACGAGTTGGTCTGGATATAGTACATCGCAAACTTGAGGCAGATATTGAGTTTGTGCTGCACGACCTTACGCTAAAAATGCCTTTTGATAAAGCATCCTTTGATGCGATCTTTGCCGGAGAAATACTGGAACATTTGCTTGATACGGATTATTTTCTTCGAGAATGCCATCGCGTTCTTAAACCTGGTGGAATACTTGTTTTGACGACTCCCAATTTGTGTGCGCTGAAAAATTTATTTTTATGGGCTGCGGGAAAACAACTTCAATACATTGATTACCGATTAGGAGGACTTGGGCACGTGCGTTATTTTTCGCCGGAGTCTCTAAAACAAATTCTTCAAGACAATGATTTTATAATTACGAAATTAATAACCAATGGCTATAATTTGGGTGACTATTCTAACATGCTGGTGTGGCTTGAAAATCTTTCCATATGGATATTCTCGTTTCTTCTCAGAGGTAATTGTTTGATAGTCAAAGCAAAAAAAGAGGCATTAGGATGAAACAGACCCTGCATAAAAAGAAAATCCTTGTAACCTTGACCGGAGGAGGCTTTTTGTGGGAAGCCCAGGCGCTCATAAAAGGCATGGGAAAGGATTACGACTATCACTACGTAACAACACCTGATGCGCCGGTTAAGGTTGGAGTGGCCGATATTCCGGATGGCGAGGTTCATACCATAGCAAAACCCACAACTATGAATGTGAGATCGAACCCGAAAACGGTGAAAAATATACTGAGCAGCTTCAGGGATGCCTGCAAGCTGATCAAAAAGGTGGAACCTTTTGCCGTTATCTGTGTCGGGTCTTCCGTTGCCATACCTTTATGCTTTTGGGCAAAATGCTTCAGAAAAAAAGCGATTTTTGTTGAAACCATTACTCGCGTTTCAAAACCTTCTTTTACAGGAAAAACTATCAGTACTCTGAAACTCTGTGACCGCTTCTACGTTCAATGGCCAGAGGGTGTAAGGCTATATAAAGGAGCAATTTATAGGGGAATGGTGGTATGATCTTTGTTACTGTGGGAACGACAATTTGGTTTGACGAGCTTATAGAAACCATAAATCAACTTGTTGTAAGCGGACAAATCTACGAGCCTGTAGTCTGCCAGATCGGTAATGGAAGGTATGTTCCGGAAAACTGTGAATACTTTAGATTTCAAAAGAGCATAGACAAGTGGATATATCAATCATCGCTGGTAATTAGTCACGGGGGAACAGGCACTGTCCTTTCGCTGATGGATATGCAAAAGCCTTTTGTGGCTGTGGCCAATCCCATGGGAGCGGATGACCACCAATCCCAGTTCTTAGAACGACTTGAAAGAACAGGCTGTGTCCTGTGGTGTCGGAATTTGGAAGACCTGCCTCATTTTATCCGTAAAGCGGCCACATTTAGGCCCAGGCCCATTGATACGGAACATCTTGCTGATAATATCAAAGCCTTTCTTGAATCATAAACGGAGAATAACCCACGAAGAACACAAAAAATCATGAAGATTGGAATTTGACATATTATCAAATTGTGTTATTAATAGTATGTTATTAATAGTATTTTGATCTAAAATTTTTTAGGAAAAACTTTGCGTTTCTTTGCGCTCTTTGCGGTAAAAACTTCGTGGTAAAAAAGAATACGGCAAACTATTACTAAAACTTCTATTGCAAGAAAAATCATATGACAACCACACTAAAATTTGGCCTCATAGTAATCCCTTTTGCCCTTATTTATACCCCTATTATGCTCGAAATGGGGCTGGAGTGGTATTCTGATCCTAACTATTCACACGGTTTTTTGATACCTGTGATATCGGGCTATTTCTTATGGGTGCACCGGAAAGCTTTGAAAAGCCTGCGGACGGATCCCATTTGGTTCGGCTACGTTGTTATTATAATAGGTCTTGCCCTCTATATAGTTGGAGCAATGGGGGATGAAATGTTTACCCGTAGAGCATCTCTGCTGCTCGTTTTAGCAGGGATCGTACTCGTTCTGGGCGGGAAAGAATGGTTTGCCGGCGTGCGTTTTCCCCTCTTTTACCTTGCTTTCATGATCCCTTTGCCATACTTCCTGTACAATGAAATGGCCGTACCATTAAAACTATTCGCAGCAAAGATAGCAACCGCAATCCTTCATCTTTTCTCCTATCCCATCTTGCGCGAAGGAAATATACTATATCTTGGAGACGTCACTTTTGAGGTGGCAGACGCATGCAGCGGCATGCGGTCGATCCTATCCATAATAGCGCTCGCTGTAGCAATGGCATGGATGTTTCACAAAGCTCTCTGGGAAAAACTTACGCTGGTATTTGCTTCAGTACCGATTGCCATTGCGGTAAACGTTATCCGCATTGTAATAACCGGAATGCTTTCCTATTGGTATGGATCAGAGGTTGCAGAGGGCTTTTTTCACGAATTCGCCGGGCTGCTCATCTTTGGTGCAGCGCTGATCATGCTTTTTGGTACCAGTTCTCTGTTGAGCAAGTTTGATGCGAGGGATGAGAAATGAAGAATTCTTCCTGGGCTACCGTCATAATCATCTCTTTGTTGCTTTTTGCGACCTGGGGCTATACGAAAAACTTTAGCCACGTTCCTGAAATTCCGCTTAAAAGACCACTCTCCAAGCTGCCGATGGTTCTGGATAAATTTCATGGTCGAACCCTTACCTTGTCTGACGATATCTACAGAATTTTGCGTCCCACAGATATGCTGTTTCGGGAATATGTTACTGATTCGGGTGAAAAAGTGGAAGTTTATGTAAGTTATCACAGCAAACAGACGAGCGAATTTCATCCCCATTCACCCAGGATCTGTATGCCGGCGTCTGGCTGGTTGCAATCCGGCACTGAACAGAAGTCAATATCTCTTGCAGATGGAAAGGTTATCCGAACAGCTCGGGCAGAGTATGTTAAAGGTCTGAATCGAATCCTTTTCCTGTACTGGTATCAGACCGGCGGGCGTTTCATGGCAAACGAGTATTTGCAGAAATTTTCCATGATAGCAGATGCCATGTTTCGGAGACGTACAGATGTCGCATTTGTTCGCGTCTCTACAACAGTTGAAGGAAAAGGCGTAACCGTTGCGGAAAGGCGCCTTGAGAATTTTGTCAAAATTTTTGTGCCCACTTTAGACCAGGTTTTACCTGAATAATCACGGAAAATTTTACCGCAAATTGGAACGATACAAGCCCGGCTGTGACAGCTTTAGGCTTGGGGAGACGAATGATGCCAGATAGTTTAGCTCCCAAACGGATATATATCACTCTGAGCCTTTGTTGTCTGGCATTCGTAATCTATGGAAGCCTTATTCCCTTTCAATTCCGTACTCTTCAAATAGAGGAAGCAATAGATCGCTTCCGCCACCTGCCATATCTTCATCTCGGCATCCAATCACGGGCAGATTTTGTTGCAAATATTCTCCTGTTTATTCCTTTAAGCTTTTTTCTGATGGGATCATGGTTAATACAAAACAAACCATCATATAAGAAGAAATTTACTGTTGCGTTATTTGTATTGATATTTTGCTGCCTTCTGAGTTTTATGGTTGAATTTTTACAGCAATTTTTTCCTCCAAGGACTGTTTCTCAAAATGATATTTTAGCTGAAACCTCAGGCGCTATTATCGGAATTATTCTTTGGATATGGCATGGACCGAACCTGACAATTTGGGCACAAGGTGTGATATCAGGACATCGTCCACATTCACTTGCTGTAAAGGCCATTATTGGATATATAATTGCTTTGATATTTTTTTCTGTTTTTCCATTGGATTTAACTATAAGTCCTGTAGAAATATATCATAAATGGAAAGAAGGTCGTTTTATCTTAATCCCATTCAATGGCGACTATGGTTCATTTAATAAATTTATTTACGGCATACTAACTGATATCATATTGTTTATACCTATTGGATTTTTATCTGGCAAGACATTAAAAAATCCGTTCAAAAAATCATTAATAAGTAGGGGATTTTTGGTTGGCGTTACTGTTGCTGCGGCAATAGAATTTCTTCAAATTTTTGTATATTCCCGATTTTCTGATGTTACGGATATAATAACTGGAGGTTTAGGAGGATTAGCTGGAGGTATTCTTTGTTGCTTCATAACAGAAGTAAATGCTGATTATAATCTTCCTGAAGCGAAAAAAAAGTCATTTGTTAGACCAAATGTTTTACTTATAACTGGTTATTTTTGCATCTTAATTATTATTCACTGGAGTCCTTTTAATTTTTCTACGGATAGAACATTAATTTTGTCAAGTTATAAAAATATAAGCATAATACCTTTTTATAATTACTATTATTCTTCTGAATTTCATGCAATGACCGAAGTTTTACGTAAGTTCCTGTTTTTTATGCCTTTAGGCATTCTTATTGAGAGGTTTTGGAAAGACATTGATTGCAAAGCGTATATTTTTATCAACTTAATTGTTCTTGGGTTGTTTGCAGGTATTCTTGAAGCAGGTCAGATATTTTTGCCAGGGCATTATCCTGATATTACTGATATATTATTAAGGATATTTGGCGGGTTGAGTGGGATCTGGATTTATAGAAGAATGGATCAAGTTTCAGATGGGACAGATTGACCTGTGAGCCTTTAGACATGGAATCTTCAATATGCCTACAACCATGATCAAAATAATAGCATGCTTCGAAAAATAGCTGTATCCATATTGATTGAACTATCCATCGTTTCGACGTTGGTTTTCTATGTCAATTCGTTTGAAGCAATTCCGTATAATGTGCGAGAGTTGTTTGCAAACAGCAGTTCTCTTTTGATAATTTTTTTGTTTTCATTAGCGCTTTATGCTGTATTCGGTGCCCCGGTGTTGCTATCATCATGGCTCACAGTTGAAAGTTTGACAAAGAAACTATTAGTGTTTCCATTACTGGTGGTTACCCTTGGCGTGGTTACGTGGTTCCTGCTCAGGTGGAGCGTACCAATTGAAAGTTTACATGACGTAATCGGGTCGCCTATTCTTAATTGGGCCTGGGAATGGGAATTAATAGTTCGATTCAGCTCTCTTGTTATTCCTCCTTGCGTTTTCTTGTGTGTGGCGGCACTTCTTGTACATACATATAAAGCAAGTTATAATTATGGCTTTCGTCCTATAGTGTTTTGGTCAATCCATGCGGCATTTCTCCTGCCTTTTGCTCATTGGATGATAGTTTGCAATGCAGCTACAGATAATTTAACAGAATTGATGGCTAGGGGTGGAGATTCAATTTCAAGCGTTGCATTGGGGCTATGGATTGCGAGTCTGGGTTTGACGACATCGTTAATAGTCATCCATATTGTTAAACGGCGACCCTCATATCTTATTCCTTGTACAATTTTAGTATGTTCTATACCTGTAGGGTTCTTCTTGCTTGCAATCGGCACAGAGGATGTTGTGCACAAATACGGAAAAGTCTTTTCTGCAATGCAGTTTTTATTAAGTCAAGACAGGGTTAATATGGCAAGTGGTTTTAAACTGTTTCTGCGATATAGTATTGCCCATATATGCTTAATAATCTTGATAGGAATTAGTCAGTATCCATTTTGGGAATGGAAAGTTGGGCGAAGTTAGGGACATCCTATAATAATATGCGTTACCCCTTTACCATTATACTGCTTTTCTTGCTTCTGGAAGTTTTTCATCCTTCCTGCGTCCAGGCATCCATAGTTCCCTTTCAAGCATCTCCTGATAAGGTATTAGTTCTTTACAATGCCGATTGGAAAAAAGATGTGGACGGATCCGAGCCTGGACAGGATTCAAAGGAAGTTGCAGAATATTACGTCAGGATGCACACAGATTCGATTACAGGGGAAAAGCCATACCTGTTAGGCTTGAGATGTGTGCATCGAGAGAAACACTTGAATCAGTGGGTTATAAGGGAAAAAAGTCAGGACAATAAAGACGGTATTGTTTTTGTCGGGAAGGGCAAGGGGCCAAAGCCTGGAGAGTGGGCCAGGGATTCAAGACATGTAGAAATTGTTATTGATCCCAGCAAGGTGTTAATTGACTGGGATTCTGTGGAGATTTGGTGCCGATCTAAACAAAACGCAGAGGGAAAGCCTGTTTCGCCAATAATTTCAGGTAGTCCCCGAAAAAAGGGAAGGAAATTCGTCTATCCCGATATTGAAGAAGATAAAGCACGATGTTACCGTTTTGATGCTCACGAACTATTCAATGGAACGGTTTGGGTAATATTTAAGGCAAAAGATATTTTCGGGAAACTTATCCGCAACTTAAAACTAAAATATTACGATCAAGATGATTTTAGATTTTCATTGCGCGGAGAGGACGAAGTTGCAGATGAGAAGCATTTTCAGGAAGATGTTGCCATTCCGGTCAAGCAGTTTCTTGAAGATCCTGACAGCGCTCTTCCTGATGGGACGCTGTTAAAGGATCATATCCTCTATATTGTAATTTGCCATGGTCTGCCTTTTTCCTGCGAAGGGGTATTGGGGATCGAAAGAGGAGTGACTTCAAACCAGGGAGATCATGGTGATTTGGGTTCTCTGGAACAACGACTGCAGACCCTGTTTTACGATTGGGGCCGCAAGATTGTTCCTCCTGTAATTTCGATGTATATGAACGGAGGCCCTGATTCGAATAAGGGAGTCAGAAACCATCGGATTACCACGGCCATGCGATACCCTATGGTTGGCCGGCGGTGGAATCCCTATATGCATCCGGACACCTATTCTTTTCTCGGCAAAAAAAAGGATGTTCGATTTATTAATATCCCAGCTTTACCGGAAGTGAGGAAAAAGATTTCGCCTTTTTTGTTTGCATACGGTGTGAGTCGCATTGACGGGCAGGGGCCAAGAGAGGCAAAGCGCCTTATTGATTATTCTCTCTATGCGTCTAAATTTTTTCGGCCCGAAATGGACAGTTTTGTTCGGCAAAGTTTAAGAAAAGATAACAAACACAAGATCCAGGACCTTCCCGGCAGGCTCAAGAAGGCAGAGCAGGAAAACAGGTGGGGATCTGATGAAGAGGAATGTCTCGGTTTCAGGGTGCTTTCCCGATACGTCGGGCAGGGGATTCCTTTTGGAGGACGTCCTGTCGAATATGTTGATGGATCAACTTCGGATTCAAAAAAAAACAGCCAATCGAAGTATCTGGGGTACTATCCGGGAGGAATGGACCGGACTGTTTTCAGTTCCAACGGGTGGAACATGGGCCGTTCTGCGCCGATATGGCGACAAGCGGATCATGGAGTCACCATAAGCGCCTGCGGCGGTCCGGCTTACGGCGGCGGTCCCCACATTACTAATGCCACGTTTTGGGACAATCGTATACTCTTGAGGTACCTTTTTCGAGGACGTGATCTCGGAGAGTGCTTTCTGCTGTCTACCTTTTATGTAAACTGGTCCACCTCGCTTTTG
>JAJSZP010000081.1 GCA_030262775.1 Deltaproteobacteria bacterium
CTCATTCATTTGAAAAAGCTTTGGATATTGCAAAAGAAATCGGTTATCCTCTTATAGTTCGCCCTTCTTATGTTCTGGGCGGACGCGGGATGGAAGTTATACATGACGAAGAAATGCTCAAATATTATATGGCAGCAGCCGTAGATATTTTACAGGAACGGCCTGTTTTAATTGACAGGTTCCTTGAAAATGCCATTGAAGCAGAAGCAGATGCAATTTCAGATGGAACTGACGCATTTGTTCCCGCTGTTATGGAACATATTGAGCTTGCAGGTGTGCATTCAGGTGACTCTGCCTGCGTAATCCCGCCCATCAGCATTCCTCCCAAACACATTGAAACTATCTGTGAATACACACGCAAAATCGCTATTGAGTTAAATGTCATCGGACTTATGAATATCCAGTATGCTATAGCCAATGACACAGTTTACATTTTGGAGGCAAACCCAAGAGCATCGCGTACCGTGCCAATAGTTTCAAAAATCTGTAATATCTCCATGTCGCGGCTTGCCACACAGATTCTGCTGGGTAAAACAATCTCAAATCTTGGTCTTAAACAAAAACAGATCAAACATTTCGGAGTAAAAGAAGCGGTGTTCCCGTTCAACATGTTTCCCGAGGTGGACCCGCTTCTCGGTCCTGAGATGCGATCAACAGGAGAAGTTCTGGGCCTGGCGGATTCCTTTGGCCTGGCATTCTTCAAATCACAGGAAGCAACACAGTCATCGCTGCCAATTGAAGGAACAGTTCTGTTTACCATTGCAGAAAAGGACAAGCCGGGTTCGCTGGAAGCCGCAAGGATCTTCAAGGAGCTTGGATTTAATATACTGGCAACAAAAGGAACGCATCAATTTTTTACAGAACATGGAATAGATTCAAAACCTGTCCCAAAACTGGGATATGGCAGGCCCAACCTTGTTGATGCAATTAAAAACAAAGAAATTCAACTGGTAATAGACACGCCGAGCGGTCAACTGAGCAAGACAGACAGTTCCTATATTCGTAAAACAGCTATTAATTATAAAATCCTGAATATTACTACAACAGCCGCTGCTCTTGCTGCTGCAAAGGGAATTGCTGCTCGAAGGAAAGGACAGTCTAAAGTCAAGTCCCTGCAAAAATATCACGCGGATATTTTATAATATAGGAGATAGTTCTCTGGGAGGCTGCCCGAAGGGCGCTAATTTAATGTTTTTTGGTATGTACCCGTTACCGGTGAATTTCTATGATCAGGAAAGCAAATATAAAGGATATAAAAGCGATTTACGATCTTCTTCAGGACTATGGCAAAAAAGGCGAACTTCTTCCCCGCCCTCTGAGTAAACTTTATGACCATTTAAGGGATTTCTCTGTATATGTGGATAATGAAAATGAAGAAAGGACGTTGGGCTGCTGTGCCTTGCAGTTCTGCTGGGAGGATCTTGCAGAAATACGATCATTGGCAGTGCATCCTGATCATATAGGAAAAAAAATTGGTTCAAAACTATCTGAAGCGGCTCTTGCCGAGGCAAAATCCTTTAATATAAAAAAAGTATTTACACTTACCTACCGGCCTGAATTTTTTGAGAAATACGGTTTTGTAAAAATACCCAGATCAGACCTTCCTCTCAAGATATGGGGAGATTGTTTACTGTGTGTTAAATTCCCTGACTGCGATGAGATAGCAATGATGAAAGAATTATAGCTTATAGTTATGTGCCTGGCACGGCACATGCCTTAAGCCGGAAGAACCGAATATGTTTATGCATGTTACACAAGCAAAACACATTAATGATTATAAGGTGTGGTTGGCTTTCAATGATAGGACAGTTGGAAGGTCACACATTATCCTGGAAAAATGGTGCTGATTTTGCGCCAGAATTTCTGAGAGAACACGTCGCCCAACCAGGCGCTGAGATGGACTGGGCAAAGCCGCGCCGTTTTTGAAAGGCAGCATTTGACCCAAATCTATGCGCCTGCCTGGGGAAGTTATTTCGTCCACGTTCCTAAGGTTATCGAAAAGTTCCTTTTTGAGTTTGCAAGTTTCTGGTTATAGAACAAATTGTTGTGGGTAGAGAATGCGGAAAGTTAAATCAGATGATAGAAAATATTTTTTGCTTGCCGAGAAGATTAAGCGGATTTTCAGGAATGGTTTTGTCTTAAATAGTGACGTTATGCACTACATTGATTCTACCTTTTTAAACCCTTCTATAAATGAACTTGAAAAAATTATTAATAACGAGCACAATTGCGAAAGAGATTCCCTGATTGAACTGTTACTTTTTCCTGATGAGTCTGTCCAGATTGAACTTGAAGAACTTCTTGAGAAAGAAGATTTTAAAAAAAAAGATGAAGAAAAAGTATTGAGTTATATTTTAAATAAAAAAATAGTAACGATAATACGTTTTCCTGAGAGTAAAGATTCATTAAAATTTTTTGTGCCAAAATCGTCTGCAATACAATTCATTTCTCGTCTTAATATTTCAAGGGAACTGAATAAAAATCTTTTTAAAGCAATAAACAAATTTGTTTCCGATAAATGTAGAACCCCTGTTAAGGTCCGACTGCGAAACTCCATGACAATACTTTCTGACAACAAGATTAAGTTCTTGTGTTCTTTTCTTGAAAAATTAAAAGTTGAAGAAAATTATTTTTTTAAATGCCTGGACTTCATGCTGGACTTTTTTGACGGCATTAAAGATGATATAAACATACAGCAGTCGCTTGTCGAAAGGAAGAGGTCGTTTTTTCAGAACCTTCAAAAAGCAGTTAAGTTTGAAGAACTGTTGAATAAAAACAACTTGGAGACATTGATATCTGGTGGAGCAAGAATTCCGCATATCAGTAAAGATGATGCAATGCATAACATAGTAATAATAGATACAATCACTCTCGCAGTTTATGGCAAACAACATACTTTTTAATTCCAATTTGGGTCTAATTCTCCGCGGCTTGCTGCGTAATAACGGGATAATTTTAGATGAAAAATAGAAACCGCCACATTGTATCAGCCCCCCTTTTTATAGGGTATTTACTATTTTTTCTTTTATCAACTCCGCTCCAGGCAAAAGATCATTCATCCAGGGTTGAAGGCCAGGTTCAAAGGCTGGCCCCGATCACTGTTACGGCAGAACGGATTCCCGAATATGTGAAAAACCATCCCCAGAATCTGATTATCATGAATCAGGAGGAGATAAAGAAACGAAATTTTCTTGAAGTGGGAGAGGCCCTTGCTTCCATGCCGGGTGTGGATGTGAGGCAGAGCAGCGGTTCTATGGGAACAAAAATCTCCATACGGGGCGGCGGATCAGGTTCTGTATTGATCCTGGTGGACGGCAGGCCGATCAACTCCAGCCAGTATGGCGGAGTTGATCTGAACAGCATCCCTGTTGAAGTCGTAAAAAAGGTTATGGTGTTCAAACCGCCTGTGCCGGTCTGGCTTGGGCAGGGTAGTGCAGCAGGGGCAGTCAATATTGTGACTGTAAGTCCAACAAGAAGCACATCCAAAAAGAACAGAAATAAAGGCCGAGTCAAGATGAGAGGCGGATCCTATGGCACGGCCAATGCCAGTTGCACATACACCGTTTCCCAGGATCAGGGAAGCGTCATGCTCACGGCCGGAGGCGGTCACAAAGATGGAAAACGGCCCAACAGTGACAGGGACAGCGGCAACTTCAGTTTTAATTGGAGCAAAAAAAGCCAATTGCAAACCAAATATGACCTTAACGTCCGTTATTACCAGACAGAGCATGGAGCTCCAGGTCCCACTGATAATGAAACCCCCAATGCCAGGCAAAAATACCGGAAGGGGTCGCTTGACTTTCATACGGACGGATTCATAGGCGATACAGGCGAGTTCACCATGAAATGGTATGCGGATAATGGGAAACTCAAAGATAGAGCCAATGACGGGAGAATATCGACATTAGAGAACTATAAATACGGGATGAAGGGTGAAACCATCTGGTCCCATGAAGAGAGAGGTGCCCTGAGACTGGGGGGCTTGTTAGAAAGAAACGAGGTAGAACATGATATTTCAGGTGATCATCATCGTGAAAAGGCATCGCTTCATTTGCAGCACGATTATGAAATCTGCGCTTTCACAATCAGCCTTGGTCTGAGGGGAGAGCACACCAGCGATTTTGGATACTTTCCTGCGGGAAACATTGGTCTGAGCTACGCAGTTGGCCAAAACACCTTGCTCAAAACCAATGCCGGATACTCTGTTGAAATTCCCACCTTTAATCAATTATACCAGCCAAGCCACGGTTCTATTGACCAGGTAAGAGGGAATCCGGACCTAAGTGAAGAAGAGATTTATTCCTGTGATCTGAGCCTGGAGCATAGCTTCAGCAAAAAGACTATTTTTAATGCAACATTGTTCAGGACAGATACCATGGACATGATTACTTATTTAAGGGATGAAAACCTGATCTATCACCCTGATAACATCTCACGGGCTTATAAGCAGGGGGTGGAGATTTTTTTGACCTCAAAATGGCCTGGAAACATTTCCCTGGACTTGAGCTACATTTATCAGGACACAGAAAACAGGGAAACAAACAAAGACCTGCCATATTCGCCACGACATAATGCAAAGCTCACAGGTAAATTTGTGCTTCCAGCAGGGACAAAGATTGAGGCAATATTCAAGGCTTTAAGCCACCAGTATAGCAGTCCGGGCACTGTTCAGTCCAAGAAATTAGATTCCTATTGCGTGGTAAATTTAAAGACTATTCATCCGATATTAATTAAATCGCTGTCCTGCGAGATCTTCGTCCATATTAACAACCTCTTTGATACCGATTTCGAGTCCCATGCCGATTATCCTGACGATGGATTCAGATTCATAGCCGGCATGAACATGAATTTTTAGAGAAGAACTTTGACCGAGCCCTGAATATCGAAAAATTTATCCCAAGCCATGGATCAAAGTTCTGCTGATAATAGCTTTCAAAAAAGCGTTTTTCTGCGTTGGCGGTGCCGATTAAGATCATCTCGTCATTTTAAACCTTCATTATGGCACTACTTTTGTTCATTTTTTTCGGACCTTTTTTCCTTACTTTTAGTTGGTAATTATTGAATTTCCTTACTCTTATTTATATCACAACAAATTGAATTTACAAGAAAAAATTCTATTTATTTCCTTAAGGAAACGGCATTGACTATTGACAAATAAAAATATTTTCTGTAGTAAAAGTACATAATATAGCCTGAGGAAATGAGCACATGAGTATTTTCTATGACACACTTTTGTAAGAAAAATTTGATCAAATTTATTCGCAATTCAAGATTTTCCAACACGCCTACAAGTCGCTTGATTACACACTATCTTATCCTCTTTTTTATCATGCTTGTTATTCCTGTTTTTTGCATAACGTTTCTGCCAGGACAGATATGGGCAAAGGAAGAGATTGTCAGACGGGACACTGATGAGGACGGCAAGATTGACCAGATTGCCTGTTTTGACAGGCGTGGCAAAATAGTCAGGCTGGAGTCTGACAGCAACGCGGATGAAATCATGGATCGATTTCAGCACTATGAGGATGAACAGATCAAGCGTGTTGAAAGAGACACGAATTATGACCGGGAAATAGACAGTTGGGACTATTTTGAGGCAGGAAAAAGGATTCGGCATGAAAGAGCTTCAACAGATACCGGCAGTATAAACCAGATTGTTCAGTTTGATTCCGAGGAAAGACCGTTGAAGATCCAAAAGGACACCTCGGCAGACGGTCAGTTTGACAGCATTTATTATTTTGAACAGGGAAAGCTTTCCCGTTGCACCAGAGATACGGATGGCGACGGCAAGGTCAATGTCTGGCAGACGTATCGGGATGATAAACCGCTTGAAAGACGCACGGATAATGACGGAGATGGTCAAATTGAAAGAAAGACCTTTTTTGACACTAATGGCCTTCCCCAAAAGAGTCTGCATGATATTGATCGGGACGGCAGCATGGAAGAGGTCCGGACATATCGTGAAGGCATATTGAGTGAACAGAAAAAAGACCTGGATCAGGATGGCAGATTTGAGATCGTAACACAATTCAAAAACGGCGAACCGGTTAAGCAGCAAAAGGATGCCAATGCAGACAGCCGCTTTGATATCATAACATGGTTTAAAAATGGAAAGCCGCACTATCAGGAAAAAGACACAAACTTTGATGAAAAAAAAGATGTTTTTGTTTACTTTGATGCCAAAGGATTTGTTGAAAAAACAGAAGAAGACATAAAATACACCGGCATAATCGACAGAATCAGGACATACCGCAACGGAGTGCCTGCAAAAGAAATCTATGATGCAGATGGGGATGGATTCAAAGAGACTGTGACTTTTTTCAAACAAGGGAAGATTTCCGTTCAAACACAGGACAGCAACAAGAATGGAAAGGCCGATATTACGATCTATTTCAATGACAGGGAAGAAAAGGAGAAGGTGGAAAGTGACACCAGTTTGAACGGAAAGCTTGATACCTGGGAATACTATCGAAACGGCAAGCTCTTTAGAATAGAAAAGGATGACGAAGGCGATGGAACAATCGGGTTAAAGGTCTTCCTTAAAAATGGAAAAAAACATAAGCTTATCAGGGATAAAGACAATGACGGCCGATTTGAGATCACACAGTGGTTTGACAAATTCCCGTGGTCCATGGTCATGGAACTGGATGCGGATCTGAACGGAAAACCAGAAGGGCGCTACTGCTATAAAGAAGGCGTCTTAAGGCTTAAGGAGATTGATGAAGACGGTGATGAAAATCCGGACCTGAAAGAGCACTATAATGCTCAAGGAAAACTTGTTAGAAGCGAAGAGGACGAAGAAGGAGACGGCAGTTTTACAATTACCTGGTACTATAATGATGCCGAAGAGGCGATTTTGGCCGAAAAAGACAATAATCACGACAATTGCATAGACACTTGGTACTACTATGAACAAGGGAATCTGATTAGAGTCGAAGAAGACACAGATGCCGACGGAAAGCCGGATTTATGGGAAGAGTACGATGAATCAGAGGCTCTGGTGAAGCGCTCCAGGGATCTGAATTTTGATGGAGAAGCGGATATTTGGGAAGTGGAGAGTGAGCAGGAGCAGGAGCAGGAGCAGGTGGGAAAGTGAGAAAGTGAGAGAGTGAGTGGGTGAGAGGATGAAGAAGGTACAATATCTTTGGGAATTAGAAGTGTACCGGATGTCGGTTTGAGGCTGCAATGTTAATTTTTGAGTTGTCTAAAAAATTTCCGAAAGAAGAAATCTATTCCTTAACAGATCAGATACGACGTTCGTCGCGTTCTGTTTCTTCGGCTATTGCTGAAGGCTGGAGAAGAAGAAAATACCAGAACGCCTTTGTTAACAAATTTAACGAATCAGAAAGTGAAGCCGCAGAGACACAGGTTTGGCTGGAGTATGCCGTCAAATGCAAGTATCTCGACAGGGATATTGGCGGAGATCTGCATCGAAAGTACGATAATGTAATTGGAAAGTTGGTCAGCATGGGAAACAACCCTGATCCGTGGCTATTGAAAATAAAGCATCCATGATTTTCCCTGCTCACTTTCACACTTTCACAAAAGAAGGGAGGTAATAACGTGTTTGATTTTTTCGCAAAGGGAGGCATCCTGGTATGCCCCATTATCCTTTGCTCAGTGGTAGCCATGGCTGTTTTTGTGGAAAGGGTCATCTGTTTTGCACGGGTACGCATTCGCGGTGATGGGATGGTAAAAGAGATAGCTCAGCATGTAAGAAACGGTAAATCTGCCAAAGCGCTTGAGCTGGCAAGAAGAAACGAATCGCCTATGGGCAGGGTTCTGGCTGATGCCATTGAGGTCGCAGATCAAGACCTCGAAACTTTAGAAACGGTTATTATTAACTCAACAGGGGGAGAGGTCAGGGAACTTTCCCGATATCTCCAGACGCTTGCCACTATCGCGAATATTGCCCCGTTGCTCGGTCTGCTCGGAACGGTTGTCGGCATGATGAAGGCATTCATGGTGATTCAGCAAATGGGTGGCAAGGTAAATGCCGCTGTTCTTGCCGGAGGCATCTGGGAAGCCATGATGACAACAGCCCTGGGCCTGTCAGTAGCGCTTCCTGCAATGGTAGCTCACAGCTATCTTGTTTCCCGGGTAGACGACTATGAGGCCCAACTCCAGGACGGGACCGTCACTTTTATCAAGGCCGTAGGAAAAAGGAAAGGGCTCAAAACCGAATAAGGAATGTTATCATGCTGGTTTACCGCAAAAAAAAGTCGCTTTACCAAGTGCAGATGCCTTTGACATCGCTGATTGATATCGTGTTTCTTCTTTTAATTTATTTTCTTCTTACAACCAATTTTATAGTTGATGAAGGGATCAAGATCAAACTTCCCCAGGCCAAGGCAGCAGCTCCCCAAACCGAGAAAGTAATTACCGTTTTTGTGGATCAGCAAGGAAGAGCATTTCTTGGAACAGAGGAAGTTTCTATTGCCGAACTCTTTACCGGGCTTAAAAAAATGATCGGTCAAAACCAGAACAAGCTTGTCGTTATCAGAGCAGACCGGGCAGTAATTCTGAACAAAGCCGTGAAAGTTATGGACGTGGCCAAGGCAGCGGGAGCTGCGAGGCTTTGCCTGGCGACGGACAAAGAGTTTTAGGTTCAAAAAGCTATGCTTAAGAAAAAACCCAACCGGCTCTTGCAGGGTTTAGTGGGAGTCTCTCTCGTCATCCATCTTCTTATACTCATACATGTATCCGGCATCTACAGGTCAACTGCATTGAGCTATATTGAGATGACCTTGCAAAACGTGTCCAAACCATCCGCAAGATCTATTCCCAGACCACGTTACAGGCCCAAGGAGCTGAAGCCGGAAGACGTAAAAAGACTCAAGCTGACCAGGCGCTCTCCTTCTTTTAAGCCGATAAAAGTAGAATCCGTTGAAAAAAACCTGCCGGATAGTCTTATGGAAGGAATCGGCATACCGGATATTCCAGACACCCCGGGCCTTAATGTTGCTGACTGGAACCCCGGAGAATTAACAGATTCCGGCGATTCTCAGGATCTTTACCTTGAGATGGTGAGGCTCAAAATAGAAAGACACAAGAAATATCCTGAAACCGCCAGAGCCAGACATATAGAGGGATTTGTAACCGTACGGTTTGTGATTACTCCCCAGGGAGATGTCTTGACGATTGAGATTATAAAGAGTTCCAGACAAAAGTTCCTGGACAAAGCAGCGCTCAAGGCCATTCATGCCGCGGCACCGTTTCCGGCACCGCCCCGGCATCTTTTCAAGGGTGAGGAGCTTCCATTGGAGCTTACGATTGCTTTTGAGCTGATGTGATGAAAAAAACAAAAACGTCAATCAAAAACTACTGGAACTGGAGAAGTAAAAGTTTTGGTTGTGATATTGATAAATCCGCAGAAGTTGCAAGCGGATGGGAAATCATCCTGAATGATCTTGTTTCAGGAGCTTCTGGAAAGCGCGTTCTTGACGTTGGAACCGGAACCGGACAGTTTGCGCTTTATCTTGCAGGTTCAGGTTTTGTTGTAACAGGTATAGATCTTGCCGAAAATATGATTTTTCATGCAAAACAAAATGCCGGCCGGCATAAACTTGAAATTGATTTTCAAACCGGAGATGCCGAAAGGCTTGAGTTTGAAAATAACTCGTTTGATGTGGTAGTGTCCAGAAATCTGCTCTGGACACTTTCCAATCCCCAAAAGGCGATTTTTGAGTGGCGACGGGTTATGAAACCCGGAGCTATTCTGATAGTATCCGATGGGGTGTGGATGAATTATACATGGAAACGCGTCCATTGCATGGTCCTGAACTTATTCAAAATGATGTTTGCAGATAGCGGCGTAATTTCCGCACGTTTCTTTTTGAGTTATGCCGGTTTTTGCAAATCTCTTCCATTTTATGAAGGCATATGCTTTGACGAAGTCAGCGTGCTTTTACAAGCCGCCTGTTTTAACGACATAAAATCGTATGATATATCCAGCTTTGGCGCAAATCCTTACGGGGGCTCAAAACAGATAAAGAATAAAGAACCTTTGTTTTTCATTGCGCATGCAAGAAGATAGAAGAAGGATTTAGAGGGTAGTTGTCAGGGGGCAAATGGCAGGGTGCAGGAAAATGAGGATTGCTGATCTATGAGCCTCTTGCAGAAACATCCATCTGCATTAGGAATAATTGCTGCATTCGCCCTCTTTGCCCTTATTCAGAGCTCTTAGGGCGGTTATTCCTTAATTCCACCAGGTTTTGCCGTTTTCAGAGCATACTTATCCCTTAACCCTATTTTAGGGCATGATTATTGCGGGTTATGTACTTGACGAAAAACTATGTGACAAAACGAAACAGTTGATTCGCTGTCAAGGCCAATATGCCGAACATTAAATGTGTCATAACTTTGGCGCAGCCTCGAACACGAACCATCCTGCCGCCAAATTCATCCTTTAGCCGACCATTGACTCTTTCAACATTTGATCTTTCGTTGTAACGTCTATCTTCAGGTCGTTCAAAGTTTATAAGATCAGCCCGTTGACCTTCCGCCTTTAGCTCTTCTTTCAGTTTTTTGTTACTGCGGGGGTTTTTTTACGCGTTCTTCTCCCTTTTTGGGACGGCCCCGCTTACTCTTTGACTTTTTTGTACTGGATTTAGCTGCAACCTTATTCTAACATAGAAAACCTGGCCCTTTGGGCCAGGTCACAGTTCAGTGGTTTTACCATCTGAACAACATTTGTTACTCCAAGGTCGAGTTGTCCCACAACTTAACGAAGGAGTAACAAATGAGTAGATTTCGTAAGTTATCACAAACAATTTGGCATTGCCGGTACCATATTGTATGGA
>JAJSZP010000082.1 GCA_030262775.1 Deltaproteobacteria bacterium
GTAATATTACAGCAGTTATGAGCGGATTTTTAAAGTTTTATGAAACAGGAATTATAAAGACATTGCCAAAAATAATTGGTGTGCAGTCAAAGCATGCCAATCCTGTTTACAAATATTACCTGGAACCTGATGCAGAAAAACGGAAATTTGTTCCTGTAACAGTAATGCCCAGCGTGGCTCAGGCCGCTATGATCGGCAACCCGGTATCAATGCCTCGGGTAATTCATCTGGTTGACATTTATAACAGCATGTCTGACAAACAGAATGTCTTTTTTGTTGAGGTGTCTGAGCAGGACATCATGGACTGGGAACTTTTAGCAAATCAAAACGGGCACATTGCATGTACTCATGGCGGCGAATCGCTGGCAGCTCTTGTTTCAGCATACGAACAAAAAATTATTGAAAAAAATGATGTTGCCATCGTTGATTCAACCGCTCATGCACTTAAATTTTCGGGTTTCCAGAAGATGTATTTTGAAAACAGCTTTCCAGAAGAATTTGAGATTTCTCCAAACCAGGATCTAATTAATTCCCCTATTTTTATCCGGCCCAAAGACCTTGAAAAGGTTCCTGCGCCCGGCAAGCCGTTAACTGGAGAAAGCTTTAAACAGTTTGTCGAACGCACATCAGAAGAAATAGCAAATGCGTTGGATTTAACTACTCAGGTTGGTCAGGCTGAAGGTAGAAGGCTGAAGGAAACAGATGATTCCTGAACGTTATTTTCTATGTTTAGGACAAACTTTCTGGCCGCTTTAATAACATATTGGCTTCCGGGAGTCTTTTCCCTAAAAGTCTTCAGTCTTCAACCTAAACGCCTGAATAGTTGCCATGCTTCAATCATTACAAAATCCATTAAAAAACTGTAAGCTGTGAACGGTTACCACCATATAAGATGTTTAAATCATTAATTTTCATCTTTCTAAGTTTAATAATATTTACCATAAGCCCTCTTTATGATCTAAATGCAGCTTTTTTATATAAAAGCTATGTGATTCGTAAGGATAACGGCCGGGATATTTTGTGTGATCCTTATATCGTTCAGAAAGATGATTGGATATTTAAACTTTTCAGCCAAAGAGGTGAAATTTCACAAAAGGATTTCCCCGAATTTTTAAGAATATTTAAACGTATTAATCCACATATTCATAATGTAAATAGAATCCTGCCTGATCAGCATATTGTTATCCCCTTAAAGATATTGAGCCAGGATTCTATGCTGGGCCAATCTTCCGGAATCGTTACCATTCCATTTGTAACCATCTCAAGTATACCTGAAATTCTAAAAAACCACTCAACTGTATATACAATAAAACAAGGAGATTGGTTATCACGGATAATTGTGCAGGGTTACAGCGCAGATAAGGCAACAACAGAATTATATAGGGAAGGAATAAAATTGTTCAGGCTGATCAATCCGGAAATCGTTGATCCAAATCTTATTCATATCAATCAAAAAATTTATGTTCCCAATTCGTCCATTAGAAACCAGCCCTGGTATAAATCCCTTTTTGATGCTTCCGGAAATATTGTAGAGAAAATTGTGCTAAATGATACAGATGGTTTCAGCGCAAGAGATACAGCGACAGTTGCGGCTGTGGCCGGAGAAAAAGATATTGCGCTGTCGCCTCTTAATCAACTATCTTATGCGCTGGATGCAAAACTCCTGAATAAAGGCATATACTACTTTCCAATGCAAGGAGAAGAGGACTTGGGGATGGACCTTTCTATATTTCCTGTTATAGAGCTTAAAAATCGAAGCAGAATAATTTTTCAAGAACATGATATGCAGGAATATGCTTTGAATGCGATAAAGTCATTTTGGAAGAATGTAATAATTCTTCCATTTTCCCAGAAATCATCTTCAGGACAACTATTTGATTCGGTTATTAATTCGGTATACAAAGATAGTGTAAAAAACAAATTGTCCTTTTCAGATCAGGGCATAGAAATAAATATCTTTGCGAAATGGATAGTTGAGATTCCTTTAGTAACTGAAAATAGAGCTTCCTCTGTTTGTATAAATTTTGTTGAAAACCCGGATGAACGTACACCAGGTTCAATTTGCAGCTATCTTGAATCCCAGGGCGTAATTATTAAGGATATAGTCAAAGATGGGAAAGTTACACATAATACAAAAGAGGTTCAATCCTGTGGAGCTGATGAAGATGAAAATGTAATCTTTATCAAAGACAGGGAAAGAAAAATCATTGTTAATAATTTGCTTAAAGCCATGGGTTATAAATATGAGCAAAATATTAACATTACATTTCCATACAAAGGCATTCAAGTTGAAGCCTTATCAAGTCTTATATCGTTAAAAGATGATGCTCGACTGCTAGTCGACTTCGAAAATATTTATGGCGAGGCAATAATTGCTATTGAAAAAGCCGGTATGAGTTTAATCCGGATAGATGCTGAGGATAAGATAACTACTGTTATTAGAAAACTTCTCAATGGTATTAGAGTTGATTATACAAGCAATCCAATTTTTTTTGTTGCGAAAAGATCGAAAAGATATAATGTTTCGTTAACTATACAGGGATTTTTGTTTAAAGATATTGCAGGTCACAACATACTTATTTCAACAGTTCCTTTACATAACGAGCTGATTCAATTTTTAAGAAATAACGATTTAAAAATAATTATAATAAATTCCGCAACAAAAAATTACGAAGATAAATTAGAACCGGTATGAAAATATCATGGAGAAGAGCATGAAAATAAATCGTTTATTTTTAAGCGTGTGCTTGATTTTAATTTTTTTTATAGCTTCTTGCGCTGCGAACATTGAAATGCAAAAAAAACAGGAAAAAGCATCAAGAAACCTCGGTGAAGCATACCTGCAGCAAAGGGATTTTTCTTCAGCGCTGAGGGAATTTCTAAAAGCGGAAAAAATGTACTCCAAAGATCCCCTTCTTCAAAATGACCTTGGTCTTGCATATATGGCCAAAGGGCGGCTGGACATTGCTGTAAAGCACTTTAAGAACGCAGTGAAATTAAAGCCGGATTATACGCCGGCTATAAATAATTTGGGAACCGCTCATCTTGCCAGAAAAGAATGGGATGCGGCAATAGCCTGTTTTAAGGGAATTATTGATGATATTTTATATGCCACGCCTCACTATCCTCTTACAAACCTGGGATGGGCTTATTACAATAAGCATAAATATATGCTCGCAGAAAAATATTATTGCGATGCCCTTAATCTGGAACCAAATTTTGTAATTGCCCTGCGGGGTCTAGGCCAAACCTATATAGCTATGGAAAGGGCTGAAGATGCTGTGGCAATGCTTGAAAAAGCAGTGGATAATTATCCGCGTTCCGCTGAATCATATTTTTATCTGGCAAAGGCATACAATTTATCGCGTGAATATCATAAGGCTATTCGCGCTTATAATAAGGCAATTGAGCTTGAGCCTGACAGTTCTCTTGCGCGTAAGGCTGAAAAAGAAGCTGAAAAAATAGACAACTTGCCGTGAAAAAATCAGTTTTGCAAGCTTCGCTGTTCCAGCTTTAAAATTTTTGGTGTGATAAATATCAGCAGTTCTTCTTTAGTGGCTTCTTTATTTGTTGATTTGAAAAACCAGCCAATAAAGGGAATTTTTGATAGCCCTGGGACACCCGTATCTGTAAAACTTTTTGTTGTTTTAATAATGCCTCCGATTACAACTGTATCTCCGTTGTTTACCAAAAGTTCAGTATCAGCGCTCTTTGTTATAAATGATCGTCCTGCTGTGTACTCAACTCCAAGGTCTTTTTTTTCAATCTTTATATTCATTGAAATGCGATCGTCAGGAGTTACGTGAGGTTTAACTTCCAGAACGAGATCTATGTCTTCAAACTCAATTGTAGTATTTCCGGATTCGTCCAGCTTAAGATATGGATAGCGCAATCCCTGTTTAATTGTGGCTGTCTTGTTGTCCAATGTTACAATTTTTGGCGCAGATATTATCTTGCCTTTCCCCTGGGATTCCATTGCCATCAGTTTTGCGTCCAGTAAAAATGTGGTGCCTATTATTTTCGTCAAATTAAAGCCTAAACTCATTGCGCTTGATGTAAGGGGAACATCTACTGCCATGTTTCCACTATAATTAAAGCGTTTCTCAAATGCATGAGTGCCACTCTCCGCCTCCCACTGAATTCCAATTTCTCTTGAAAAATTAGTGGTTGCTTCCACTATCCTTGCCTCAATAATTACTTGAGGAGTTACCTGGTCGAGCTTGTTTATTATTTCCCTGGCCTTTTTTATCTTTTCAGCAACATCCGTAATAATTATAGTGTTGGTACGCTGGTCAGCGCTGGCTGAGCCTCGATTTCCCGATAAAATCGGTTCAATTTTCGGCAGTATGTCTTCTTGAGCATCGGCATAGTTAACGCGAATATATTCTGTAAAAAGCTGTTCCAGGGCTTTCTTCTCTTTTTTTGCTTTTAACAGGTCGTTATGTTGCTTCTCTTCTTTTTTAAGGCTTTCCACAGTGGCGACCCTTATTATATCTCCCTCAAAGACCTTGTCGAGCTGATTCATTTTGAGGACCAAATCAAGTATCTGATCCCAGGGCACAGGTTTATCTAAACTCAGAGTAACTTTGCCTGCAACATCCTTGTCAATTGCAAAGTTCTTTCCACTCACTTCTTTTAATATCCGAAAAACATTTTTAATGTCAGTTTCATAAAAGTCCAGGGCTATTTTTTCGCCCGTATATTTTTCAGCAGCTACACCATAAGGTGCTTTTTCAGCAATTTCCGTTTTTGTTTCCTCTTTAGGTATGGCCTGAGAAAAAACTTCCTTCAAGGCAGGAAGTTTATCATCTTCTAATGGCCTGGGTGATATTGATGGTGCTTCGAAATGGACCAATAACTGATCCTCATTCTGTTCAATAAAATAAGGTACGGCCTCCCGCAGCTCAATTGTGAGCATGAAAGTATTTTCCATGGCAGGTGTCTGAACAGGTATAATTCTATCTACTGCGCTTTCAAAACGGGTAGTAATCAGTGGGAATTTACGGTAATCCGGCAGTCTGGTATTCAGCAGTTTTAGTTGCAACGATTGATGCGAAGCTTTTTTTATTTCGTATTCAACAGGTCTTGTTGTTCCAATAATGATGGTTGATTTTCCGGTCTTTTCACTTGAAAAATCAATATGATTAACACATGCGGGCTTTTTGTATTTTGTGGTCGTTTTACTTTCAACAACAGCTTTTTCTTTCTTTTTTTCTACCGGTTCAGAGGAAGATAAAATTGGGGAAGCTAAGACTTTAGATGGCTTGGAAAATGATATTTTAAGACCAGTTCCTTCATTAGCCACTTTATAGAGCACATCTTTTTTTAATGCGATTTTGATTCTGGATTTATGACCTTCTTCAGTTAGTTCGGAAGCTGTTATTGAGCCGATTATTTCGCTTTCCGGCAAAATATTTGTTTTGATATTATCAAGAGCTGTTTCAGGAAAGTAAAGCAGTACAGCTAAAGGAGAAAGCTGTTTAACAGACATGTAAGTCAACACACAATTTCCCTTAACCAATACATTAAATAATTTTGAATCCTCAGACGTGCTTATTTCAGTTATAAGCTTTGGTTCAGGGAAAAGTTCCATATCTTTTTTTGCAGCCATATTTTGAGCACATCCTGTAAATACAGCTATTAAAATTACCAGGAAAATGGCTATCGCCCTGATTTTTGACAATATATAATTTTTGTAATTCATATTATTTTCCAGGAGGCTTCTGAAGTTTAAGTTCTCTTTCAACAAGACTTGTTTTGCCTAATATACTTTCAGCTTCTTCTTCTACAACTACAATGCCCTTTAATATTTTTATTACCCTGCCTGAATTAATACCTATGCTGGTGTCTTTTTTTATTACAAACCCCTTGCCTGACGCATCTTCGACAAGAGCCTTGTTTCCGCCTGGCGCGAAGATTATTCCCACAAGCTTCAATTGACTCAAGTCAACCTTTTCAATAGGGGTAAGCGGAATGCGTTTCTTGTTTTTCTTGTTTTTCTTGTTTTTTTGATCAACAAAAACAGAAAAAATTGAGGCAAATGGATCTACTTTGCCTTCAACCTTATAAGCATAAGCGACGGTTGTTCCTGATAATTCAAGCTGTTGATCAGGGACCATATTTATTTTATCAGTTTTTGGTTTTAAGTCTTGTTTTTTTATTTCAGGCTTTGAGCCTTTATTTTTTTGGTCTTTATTAATTGGTTGCTTTTCCTTTTTTGGCATTACAATCTTTTTGCTGATAACCATTGCTTTTTGGGGCTTTTCTGGTTGATTATCGCATCCATAATACAAGAAGAAGCTTGTTATGCAGGCTATTATAGTTATTAATATTTTTATATGGTTACGCATTGGCTTTCAACCTTGAACCTGTTACTTTATTTCTTTTCCTTTTTCGCTGTGTTTGCCGCATCCTTTTCTTCAGTCTCGACAAACCTGTAAGTTATAGCTGTACAGGAGGTGTTAAGCTCCCCACCTTCCCTGGGTGCGGTCATCACAATATTTTTTATATTTACTATTCTGGATAACTTTGAAACATTATCAAAAAAGAGTCCAACATTGTGGTAATTGCCGACAACTTTAATTGAAACAGGAATTTCAGCATAAAAATTTTTATTAATTTCTGATTCAGGTTGAAATAGTAGAAATTCCAGGCCGGATTCCTTGCCGGATTCGCTAATGTTGATTAGCAAAGAGGGAATTTCTTTTTTTTCGGGCAACTGTTCCATGGCTATTTTGTATTTATCTTCGGCCAATTTCATATCTTCTTTATGTTTGTCAAGCTTAGCTGCACCTTTTTTGAACGAAATAAGTTTTTTTTCTATTTTTTTGTATTCTGAATTTAATTGGCTCAGGTCTTCAAATTTTGGAAGATATAAAAACCAAACAAACGGCCCTGTAATTACAATGAAAGTCGCAACACATATCAGAATTCTGTAACCCTCTGATATGTTTTCAATTTTTTCAAATAAAGATTCAATAGCTTTTAAAGAAATGTCGAATTTCTTCATTATTTATTTGCCTTATCAGTGCCTAAGTTATCCTGGGGTATTTTATTGCAGAAAATTACAAATCCTTTAAGACTTATATTCTTATTATAGTTTTGTTGTTTTAGGGTAATTAAATTTACGCTGTCAAAAAGCTTTGAATCTTCCAGCCGGGTCATAAAATCAGCAACAGTTTTATTATCAAGAGCAACCCCTTTAATTGTAACTACTTTTTCCTTTGCCTCAAGAGTAGTAAACCACATACGCGATGAAATTACCATAAAGGTCATCGTGTCAAGAAGGCGGACAGGCTTTTTGCGATAAAACTCAAGGTCTTTTATAATGCCTATTTTTTTATTGAGGACGTCCAGCCTGTTTTTGATACCTGCTATTTCCTTAATTATTTTGTAGTATTTGGCTGTTTCATTTTTAATATTTTCTATTTTAACATTATAGACGTCAATCTTATTATTCAAAGACGTATTGCAATAATACATGAAAAGAATAATGAATATAATTGAGAGAAAAAATATTGAGATTTGGAGACGTATGTTCTCTTTTTTACGCGCTGCCCGAAAGGGCATTAAATTAACTTTTATCATTTGTCATCAACTCTTCTTAAAGCAAGCCCCATACATATAGATGCTTGAGGAGCTATCTGCTCAAGGAATAAAGGATCAAAATGTTTAGCTATATGTAACTTTTTGAAAGGATTAATAATTTCTACATCAGATTTTGTTTCAGTTGCCAGAAATTGACTAAATTCCTTAATCTGGGCGCCACCACCGCTGAGCATAATACTTTTTATCTGCTCATCGGGGTTTGCCGAATAATAAAAGTCAAGAGCGCGTCTTATTTCGATACTCCATTCGGAAACCACAGATGAAACAATTTGTTTTAGATCATCAGGAGATATTTTGTCCGTCTGTTTACCAAGCTTAATCTGTTCGGCTTCAGCAAAAGAACAGTCTATAACAGAGATTATCTTTTGATTTATCTGGTTGCATCCCATGGAAACATCTCTCATGAATACAGAAGAATGGCTTTCCAGAATGTTCAATGATGTATTATTTGCTCCTATATCTATCAGCACTACATTTTCATCAGTTAAGTCATAATTAGCTTCGAAAATATTTTGCAGGGCAAAGTCATCAACATCAATTATGCATGGGTTAAGCCCGGCCGTTTGAACAAGATTGATATATTCATTAATCACTTCCTGTTTCGCCGCAATAAGGATAACGCTCATTTGATTTGAGTCGGCTTCCCCTTTTTCCAGGATTTGATAATCTATATTAACTTCGCTGATGTCGAAAGGGATATATTGTTCTGCTTCCAGATGAATGGTTTCTTGCAGTTGTTTTTCACTTGAGGTTTGCACGTCTATTTGTTTGATAATAACTGAATAACCTCCGATTGATATGGCAACATTTTTTTCTTTTATGTTATTCGCCTCAAATAGTTGACGAATTGAGTTGACAACCTTTTCCGGGTCATTTATTCTGCCTTCTTCAATTGCTCCAGGAGCAACGCTTATCATTCCGAACTTCTTCAGGGCGAACCCCTTTTTTGTTGCCGTAATTTCTCCGACCTTTAAAGTACTGGAGCCAAGATCAAGGCCGACTAAGTGGTGGGATTTCGTAAATAACATTTAATGTGCTCCCTAATTGTCAACTATCTTGTTTTTATCAGAAAGGTTAAATCCCGGAGCCCAAAAAATCTTTTTTTGGTTTCCATACGGCATGGTATATTTTTTTCTATTCGAGCAATAGTGATCGGAGAGACTTTTGCTTCTCTTGCAAGTTCGGACTTGCTTATCATAAGAGATTCTCTATTTTTTTAAAGAGTTACTGCCTATAAAAAACCTTGCTTTTCGTCATGCATTGTTAATAAGCGGAACTATGAATTAATCACATAACATTATTATTAAGTCAAGTTCATTATCCATAATTATATATAGTTAGAAATGGGCACAGCACACGTCTTAAGGGTGAGCCTACAATTTCTATAATTAGAATTGCTGAGAGACCCTCTGAAATTCCGATATAAGGATTAAACAAAGAAATTCTGATCCCCTGAAAATATTTTTTAAATTTTTGCCTACCAATTGTCAGCAGGCAGCATGCCGGCATATTTGGTATAAATTTGTGTCCGGTTGATATCTATGCTCATAGCAGATGAATTGATACTTGATATAGCCATTTATAAAGCTGGATGCGCAAGAATCATACTAAAAAGCGGTATCAATTCATCTGCTATGAACTATAGTTCTTTAGCAGTCTTACAGACTGGAACATCGGCCAATATAAAGACTTCATGGGATAGAAAAATTCCAAAGTGCCAGTTCTGTTTGACCTTCCTAAAAAGTTTGTTTTCTATAAGACTACGATCATCATAACGATCAAAAACTATGAATGGATCCTTGATGCTTATATTTGTAATCAGCGCTACCTGCTTATCTTCCGGTGGTGTTTTATTATCCCACTTCTTGACTGCTACTGCAGTTAGCGGGATAGGTTCATAATCTTTTTTTGTGGTATTGGCCTTGGATCCCTTGGATCAGGGACCTACTATGGTGGTAAGGACTTTTTTCTCCATCTCCACCTTGAGATCTGGAGCCATTAGAAACTGTAATTTACATGTAGCAAGTAGCTGTCACCTTTGTAATTATCCGCCTCCGGCATTCCGGAAAGCTCGGAATGGACGTATTCAATGCCAAACCAAAGGGCTGGATTCCAGTTATACTTTACGTTTCCCCGCACTGTAGTCTCCTTGAGAGACTCACCCCGGGTATTCCTGCCGACGCGGCCCAACTGTTGTCTCCGTCCTTTACTTCGGCCAACCCAAAAGAGGCGGCAAACGCAAATTTATCTATGGTGACTCTCGCTCCGAACATAGCCCCCCAAGTGTCGTCTTCCTTGCTGTTGATCATGGCCAGCCCGGAAAGAGGCCCCCCATCATCGACAAAGGTTCTGAAGATATGCGGATATGCACTGCCTTCACCCAGGTAGCCGGTAGCATAAAGGGCAAATGGGTCTATCCGCCACTCGCCTTCACCTGTAAGGAGCCACCCTGCGTTGTTAGTATCCTGCCCCAGCTTGTCCGGGTCAAAGCTTTCCTCGGAGTTATCATATCGAAAGGCCAACCATCCTTCCAGGGCATCATCCTTGTAGCCTGTCCGGGCCGTGTAGGAAGGCTGATCAGAATAACTTTCGTTCAGCTTGCCCGTGCCGGGACCGGCATCCGAAGCCTTCATGACTTCTGCTGCTATATGATACGGTCCGAAGTGCCTGAAAATCTGGATGCCCGGCGAACGCTGGTAAAGGGTGCCGGCGCCAATGAATCCTTCAAGACTCAGGGTATATTTGTAGGAGATCATGCTGTCCAGGATCGACTCCTTCTGTCCAAAGTAGATATCCCAGTGGTCGTGGGGATTGGTTGTGCTAACCTAAAATTGACCAGCAAACATAGCTTGTGCTAACCCAAATTTGACCACCCTGAGCAATGATCCTCATGGTATTATGGCTAATTTAATAACCATAACC
>JAJSZP010000083.1 GCA_030262775.1 Deltaproteobacteria bacterium
AGAGCCGTTGGATTTGACAGCCGTATTGGAATGAAATTCTTAAACGCAAGCATTGGTTTCGGTGGATCATGCTTTAAAAAAGATATTCTTAATCTGGTCTATCTTTGCAGGTATTATGGCCTTAATGAAGTCGCCGACTACTGGAACAGCGTGGTAAAAATTAATGACTTCCAGAAAGAACGTTTTGTAATTAATATGCTTACAACGATGTTCAACACACTGGTTAACAAAAAAATATGCCTGTTGGGGTTTGCGTTTAAAGCAAATACAGGAGACACAAGAGAAAGCCCTGCCATATATATAGCCAAAAGATTAATTGAGGAAAAAGCAGAGCTGGTAATAACTGATCCTAAAGCTCTTAAGAGAGCAAGGATTGATTTACAGAATATTGACGCTAACGTAAAATATATTGAAGACCCTTATGAAGCTGCGTTCGGAAGCTATGCTATAGCTATAATAACTGAATGGGATATATATAAAGACCTTGACTATGAAAAAATTTATAACTCAATGATTAAACCTGCCTTTTTCTTTGATGGTCGTAATATTGTTGACCATCAAAGACTTTTTGAAATTGGGTTCAATGTATTTCCAATTGGAAAGCCGGCATTAACTCATTTTTAGGTAAAATTTTACCTTTTGAGTGCCTAAAGTTATACTTTGTAAGGATATAAACTGCGCTTTTTGAAATGATCAGGATTATAAGGAGAAATTAAACCACGAAGGACACGAAGAGGCACGAAGATTAGAATTAATGCTTTTTATAATTTCTTTGTGTTCTTCGTGAGCTTCGTGGTGGGAAAAACATAATAAAAAAGCTCAGATTTTGACCGTTCATAGTATAACTACCAACCGTGATCTATCACAATTAAAGGAATTTCTATGAAATATTATGATAATAAACGCATATTAATTACAGGCGGCGCCGGCTTTTTGGGCTCTCATCTTTGTAACCAACTGATCGGCAAAGGGTATGAAGTTCTATGCGTTGACAATTGTTTTACAGGTACCAGAAAAAATATAGCAGACCTTCTAAACAATCCGAATTTTGAATTTATTCGTCATGACATTACTTTCCCGCTTTATATAGAAACTGATGAAATATACAATCTTGCCTGTCCTGCGTCTCCGATTCATTATCAGTTCGATCCGGTTCAGACAACAAAAACGAGCGTACACGGCGCCATCAATATGCTGGGAATGGCCAAACGGGTAAAAGCTAAAATCCTGCAGGCATCGACAAGCGAAGTTTACGGTGACCCTGAAATTCATCCTCAGCCTGAAAGTTACTGGGGAAAAGTAAATCCTATCGGACCAAGGTCTTGCTATGATGAGGGGAAAAGGTGCGCTGAAACACTTTTTTTTGACTACCACCGCCAGCATGGCCTTACAATCAAAGTTGCGAGGATATTCAATACATATGGCCCGCGAATGCATCCAAATGATGGGCGGGTAGTCAGTAATTTTATTGTGCAGGCTCTTTCAAATAAAGACATAACTGTCTTTGGTGACGGATTACAAACCAGATCTTTTTGCTATGTTGACGATCTAATAGAAGGCCTAATCAGAATGATGGACTCGCCTGATGATTTCACTGGTCCGGTCAACCTTGGAAACCCAAATGAATTCTCCGTCCTTGAATTAGCAAAAAAAATCATAGAAACAACAGGATCTAAATCAAAGATTGTTTTCAGGCCGCTGCCCCAGGATGACCCATGCCAGCGTCAGCCGGATATCAGTCTGGCTAAAGAAAAACTCGACTGGCAGCCAAATGTTAATCTGGACAAAGGGCTGGAAAAAACAATTGAATATTTTGATAAAATATTGACGAATGAAAAATAATACCAAACAGCCGGCATTTATAAATGTGGTGTATAAGCTGGGTCTGAAGAATACAGAGACAGGAGTCGGATATTTTTCATGCAGCCCCATGAAAAATATCAGCTTTGAAGAATCAATTGAATATCTGAGAGATCATTCCTATGATACTTTTATGCATAAACATCTTTTAGATATTATCGCGAATTTTGATGAAAAAAAGATAAACCAACTCATTAAGGAAGCAGGGCAGGATGATTATACTTTGTCGGCATTATTATATGAAGCTTCTCTATTATATGATAACTTCAACTTATTTAAAAAATATTTTGAATCAGAAGAAATAAAAAAGCTTTCAGCTTACACTCCGCTTAACCTTATCAAATCCAGCCTGTTAGACGATCATGATCTTCATTCAAAATGGATTGCTGTTTTCAAAAGCAACATCTTCGAGCATAAGCCGCTTCCAGCGCCTGATGATATCAAAATGCCGCTATTGTTCGGCAAAGAAAAACTTTCGGAAATACAAAACAATTATGTCCATCTCAGTGGAATCTATGACAAAATAGCAGGGAATTGCTCAAAAAAAGATAAATACATTACTCCGCTTAAGACAACCGCCCAGCACGCTCTGAACAAACTTATAGAATATGATATCCTCACGGATACGGAAATGAGGCACGAATCATCTCTGAGCCCTTTTGCGCTCGTCAGAAAATGGCATATCGGCTACTCCGTAAGGAACAGCCGCCACAACTATATTTTTATAGGCGATCAAACCAGTTACGGCAAGGGGCTTTCTCTTGATGCGGCACGGGCATCATACAGCATGGAAATAGTTGAACGCAAATCATCATTTACCGGCTTTACCTCAGAAGGCACATTTGATTTCATAAAAGAATATCCATTAACACATGCAAAATACGAGGATCTGATCAAAGATGGGAAAAACGCATTAAATCCAAACAATCTTGTTTTAGAAGCTCCATACAATAACGAAGCACTATTCTGGCTTGAAGGTGAACAGCGGTGTGGTCAAAGCATGCAACCCATCCTGCTTCCAGCTCAGTGTGTATTTCTTTTTTGTAATCTGGATGAAATTGATCTATTCAGCGGACTTGGTTCAACCGGTCTTGCGTCCGGGAACTCAATAGAAGAAGCAAAAATAAATGCTCTATTAGAAATTATTGAACGCGAAAGCGAAGGGTTATCTCTTTATACTCCCTCTCGATGCTTTAGACTTGAGGCTGAAGACCCTCAAATCGCAAATTTATTGAAAGAGTATAAAACCAAAGGCATAGTGGTTCAATTTCAGGATATAAGCCAGCCATTCGGTGTCCCATGCTATAAGTGTTTTGTTGTCAGCCAAAAAAAAGAAATCGTTAAAGGAGCCGGTGCTCACCTTGATGGCAAAAAAGCTCTTATTTCCGCCTTAACTGAAACTCCTTATCCTTACCCTAACGGATCTGCTTCAAATCCCGGCCCTGATGAGCTGTCAACACTTTGCTTTGAAAATTTGCCCGATTACTCAACCAGTAATCCTGTTAAGGATCTGGCTACTCTTGAAACTCTGCTTATAGCCAATAACTACAAACCGCTATATGTAAACTTGACCAGAAAAGACCTTGATATACCTGTAGTAAAAGCTTTAATACCCGAAATGGAGATGATAACCGATTTTGATCGCTTTTCCAGAGTTAACCCGAGGCTTTTCGCTAACTATCTGCAGCTTTTTCAATCATGAAAAAGCCTCTTGTTCACCATTGCTCTTGCAAGTAATAAATCTTCTCTGGTTGTAATTTTAACGTTGCACCTGCTGCCCCTGACAACCCTTACCTTTATTCCAAGTTGTTCTACTAACATAGCATCGTCTGTACCATTAATACCGGTACGCAGGGCATTTTCATGTGCTCTTTTTATCAAGTTATATTTAAAAGCCTGAGGTGTTTGTGCAAGCCATATTGTACTTCTTTCAATTGTATTCTCAATAAATCCTGAACTATTCACTCTTTTTAAAGTATCATATGCAGGGATGCCGAATATGCAAGCGTCATGATCAGTTGCGCAAGTTATACATTCTGTTAACTGTTCAGAGCGGATAAACGGACGTACTCCATCATGGATAACTACAATACTATCATCTGTAATATTATCAATTGCCAGAAGACCGTTATAAACTGAATCCTGACGTTTAGCGCCGCCAGGTACAAGGCTTACCTTTTTTTGAAAATTCTGCTGATTGAGTATATTCTCATTACAAAACACAAAATCTTCTTCAGGAACGATAAGAAAGATTTCGTCTATAATATTACATTCATCAAATACCTCAATTGTGCGGCTTATAATCGGACGGTCATCAAGCAATAAATACTGCTTGCGCACGTTATCGTCCATCCTTATACCCTTGCCTGCGGCTACTATTACTGCTGAAATCATCATGATACTATTTTAAGTAACTAAGCTCTTTTGGAAGAGGTACGCCTTTTCCCATTGTATCCTCACCATAATTGACACTGGTAAGTATCTTAATATCTTTTAACGCGCGAACATCTCCTTCAAATCTAACCTCAGTTATGTTTTCCTTCTGGATCTTCCCTCCTGCCCACTGTATATCAAGAACGCTGCTCGCATCAAATCTGTCTTCTTCAACACAAAGTTCCACCTGACCGCCATAATATCGAACAATTTTGGCAACCATAAGACTGGGCCTGCTGTGAAAACCTAATTTCACTGGAATGCCTACAGAAATTGAAGAACGCTCAATGTTTTCATTCAATATCTCACCGGCCAGGTCTTTTCCGGTTCTCAGGAAATGACAGACATAATAAAATCCGTAATTAATTGTTCGATCAAGAAGAACTTCAGAATCAACAAATAATAATAGCTGTTCCTGAACCTTTTTGTAGATGTTCTTATAGCCTGCCTCATGGAGGTGACGCTCATAAAAATGCAGAAGCCTTCCTATCATCTGAAGAAGATGAAATATAACTGAAAAACAGCCGCGGAGTTCTTTGAGCTTCCTGTTACCAAACCTGTATCCACCATGTATTACATATGTATCAAAAGCAGACTGAAGGTTGTGTACGAGCATCTCAAATCGTCTTATCTCAACCTCATTGATCTTGTTGGGAACAATCTCCAAAGTCTTTTTCAAATCATAGGGTTCATAAAAATCAAGATGATCAAAATTTTTTACAATACTCAGAAACTCGCTGGCAATTTTAACTATATTCTTCTTCTGCAGGTCTTTGTCTTCATCATCAATATTATAATCAAGCAAGTCATTTGTTGTAACGCCCGGAAATTCAAAAGTATCGAAATTATCATCGGGCACAGGTATGTTCAGTCGACGGGCTTCATCAAGAATAACCGGGGTAAGTTTCGTTATAGATTTTGTCAAAAATTTAAATGTTACTTTTCCCTCCCTGTCAAAGTCTTCAGTATTCACAAGATCATAAAAAACAAGGCGGTTTGAAATATGTTTCTGAGAATAGGTGGCAATGCTCAAATGCCTGACAGCAGCAGACAGCTCTCTATAATAATACCAGTCTTTGTTGTTTTTTGCCCCGTGATAATCAAGAAAATCTTCCAGGATCTGAGATGATGCTATTAGTCTCGAAAAAAGCTTTTTTGTAAAAAAAATACTGTCTTGCTCAAGATTTGAGATGTAAACACAACATTTGAGATAATCACAAGAAAATATCTTGACCTTTTCATCAAAAGAAAAATTTTTTAATACTCCCTGCAATTAACCTATCTCCCCTAATCCTAATCCCTGCATTTCACATCATATCTTTCTGGGTTTCAGAAATAATCTTATCAAGTTTATTTTTTAAGTTTTCCGGCAGTCCTTCAATATCTACATTCAAAAATCCGCGAACAATTGTCGATACTGCTTCATCCTCATCAAGGCCTCTTGCCATGAGATATTCAATTTCATGCTGATCAATTTTGCCTACCGCTGCTTCATGAGACATTTCAACATTTGGCACATAACCCTGAAGCTCAGGTATTGCATGCATAAGCCCATCATTTATTATCAGACCTTTACATTCAAGGTGTGCTTTTATGCCCGCGACTTTTCCAATCAGGTTTCCCCGTGCAATAATTGTCCCGCCGGTCGTAATTGCACGCGATATTATCTCTGCGCGTGAATCAGGTGCATTTAATACAATTTTTGATCCCACATCCAGAAAGCTGCCCTTGCTGGCTACTAATATACTGTTAAAACGGGCAACAGCTCCTTTGCCATTAAGATATGTCGCAGGGTACATCTGAAGAGAGCCTACTGGTTTTAAAGATATATAGTTAGAAATAATAAACCCGCCCTCATCAACATTTATAACTGTTCTGGGTCGGACGTTTATCTCTTCACCCCAGTCATGAATCATGGTAAATATAAGTTTTGCACCTTTTTTTACGTAAAATTCAGATACGCCGACATGCAAACCTGATACCAGATGCGGAGCTGTTGCACACCCTGTTATAATATGAAGCTCCGAACCTTCTTCTGCTATTACGATATTATGAACGTTTTGCGAAAACTTGTTTTTAGCTATATAAAGGCATGATTGTATCGGATGCTTTGTCTTAACGCCAGGGAGTGATCGAATATAGTAACCCTCGTGAGGATTCTCCTTGGCCTGAGCTGTAAACTTGTCTGTGTCGGGAGAAATGCTTTTCCACATATAATCGGCAAGCCATTCATGTTTTTCTCCGGCCCTGGATATACTCATTACCTCAACGCCGTCCAGTTTGGTTTTGCAGTGTATAACTGACATGTCTTTTTGTATAAAAGTGCCTGCACGATCTGTTTCTTTAGTATCAACGCCAACGTCTAAAAGCTTATCTGCGTCGGAAGAATTGATCCTGGCCAAGTCATTAATATATTCGTGTTCTTCTGTTTCATTTTGATAGTTATCAAGATTAACTTCCAGCTCATTATCTATATCGTGCATCTTACACACTCCTCATAGCCGTATTCTCTAATCCAACGTAAAATTTCCCTTGCATTTCTTGAACAGCAAAGAACACCGTTATAAAGCACCTGTCCCTTGTCAGCCGTTATATAATCAAGGATATGGCCGGTATGCGTAATAACCAGTGCGGATTTAGTCCTTTCTTCCACAATATTTTTATGAGGCCGTTCCTTGGGGCATTTAATCCCCCTTTGCAAAAGAGAATTTATAGTATCACCAATAAGAACAATGCTTTCAAGGTCAACACCTGATTCAGGTTCATCCAGCAGTACAAGGTCGGGTTGCTGAGCCATGAGCTGAAGCAGCTCGGAACGTTTAATTTCTCCGCCTGAAAAGTTATGATTTACATCTCGATCTAAAAAATCAGAAAATTTAAGCTGTTTGGAAAGTTCCTCTATATCAACATGGCGATCGCCACTGCATATTTTAACTATAGACCTTGTTTTTAAGCCGTTAATAGTCGGAGGCCTCTGGAACGACACCCCGATGCCGAGTCTTGCACGCTCGTGAATAGGCATGTACGTGATGTCTTCACCTTTGAATGTAATTTTCCCATAAGTAACATTATAGCCTGAAAATCCCATTAAGGTCATCATCAGACTGGTTTTCCCGGACCCGTTTGGACCAAAAAGTATATGGGTTTCTCCTTTCGGGATTTCCATATTAACATTTTTAAGTATGGTTTTATTCCCGACTTCTACCTTAAGTTCTTCAATCTGCAGCATACTTTTCACCTCAAAACGGCCGGAACAGTCCATAAGCCGAATTCTGTTCCCTGCAAGGGTTACCCCCAACAGGGCAACGATCATTCATCTATGGGCGACGGTTGCCCGGCACCTCTTGCGACCTACCCGGGAGCTCGGGCGGACTACCCTTAAACGCTCCTCTATTTGGTCTTGCACCAGGTGGGGTTTACCAAGCTTCCCCGGTCACCCGGGAAACTGGTGCGCTCTTACCGCACCTTTTCACCCTTACCCGTCACTTAATTTTCATTGTATGAGAACTAAGTGACGGGCGGTATACTTTCTGTTGCACTTTCCTTCACGTTGCCGCGACTTCACGTTATGAAGCACCCTGCCCTGCGGTGTTCGGACTTTCCTCCAGATCAAAACAATATGATCCAGCGATCGTCTGGACTGCTCCGACCGCACTGTTTTACTATGAATCCTTCCAGTAAATTATCCTCTGACAACTGGGACAAAACTTCAAGCTGTCACAGCGCTGAAGATCATTATACATCTGTGGAGGAATGTTCATATTACATCCACAGCACACTGCATCCTTTACAGACGTAACTGCAATTCCTCCAGCCTTGTCTCTTACCATAAGATATATTTTTAACAACTTAGGATCAATCTTACCGGAAAATTTTTTCCATTCAGTATCAAGTTCAGCAAGCCTTTTATTATTCTTTTCTGTTTCATGGGTTATAGTCTGCTTTTCTTTATTAACCTGCCCGGAAAAATTTTTATATTCATTAGCTCTATCAGCTAAAAATTTTTTGATATCATCCATTTGTTCAAGGCATTCGAGCATTTGATCTTCAATTTGAGAATTTATTGTCTTAAGATCTTCAATTCCCTTTAATAATGACAAGTATTCTTTGTTTGTTTTAATAGATGCAAGTCTTTCCTGACTTTTTTTTAACTTGGAAATATTCATTTCCACATCAGATTTATATAAACGATAACTCTTTTCCAGCTCATCAAGTTTTAATTCATTATTTTTCGTGGTCTGCTCAACCCCACTAAGCCTTGAAGAAAGACCGTTCAACCTTTGAGTAACGTTACTTAGAATCAATCTAATTCCGTTGCTTTCTGTCTCAATTCCTTGAAGTTTTATCAGATTATCTATCTGTTCCCTCATATCCTCAACTCGCTAATCAGTATTTAGTGCCTGAACGAAAACTGTTGATTTCCCCAATTTCTATTTTAATATCTCCCTAATTTCCACTTTCCAGTTTCAAGCCTGAATGGTTACAAAATAACGAACGGATCCTTTTCAAGTTTACATGCCTCAACTTTTACATTAAACTCACTTTCAACAAGAACTTTTTGAAGGCGTTTTGCCAGCACTTCAACTATTAAATGCTCAGATGCAAAATGTCCTATATCAATCAGGCCCAGATTTACGGCCTCGACAGCCCTTGCATCATGATAATGCAAATCTCCGCTTATATAAACTTGAGATCCGGATGAAAAAAAGTTATTCATCAGACTTGACCCGCTGCCGGTGCACACAGATACAGACTTAACGGGAAGATCCGGTTTTCCGGCGATTTTTACTGATTTTAGTTTAAGTATTTTTTTAATTTCCAATGCAAAATCAGCAAGCTCTTTTTTCTCATCCAGTTCTCCAATACGACCAATACCCTGAGCATTCTCTTGAGTTATAAGCGGATAAATATCATATGCCATCAGCTCATAAGGGTGATCCTTTTTCACATGCTGGATAACGCTTTTGAGATCACTTTTTTGTACAATCGCTTCTATTCTTATCTCATCTGCCTGAGTAATTTCACCGGGTTTGCCTATAAATGGATTTGCCTTAGGGCCCGGCCTGAAAGTACCTTTTCCTTTATTCCTGAAAGAGCAGCATGAATAATTTCCAATTTCCCCTGCGCTGGTTTCAAAAAGCAAGTCTATAACTTCTTGCTCATACTCAACAGGCACGTAAAATACAAGTTTGTAATTTTCTACCCCCCTGACCTTTCCCAAAATCTTCAGGTTCTTTAGACCGATACGTTTTGCAATAACATCGTTGGTACCATCTTTTGCGCTGTCGAGGTTGGTATGTGCTGAAAATATACCTGTGCGGTGCCTGAGAGCCATATTGATCACATAACCAACAGGAGTGCTGAAATTAATGGATTTTAAAGGACGAAATATCAGTGGATGATGTGCAATGATCAGGTCAACATCCTTGCTGCAGGCAGCCTCAACAACGTCGGGAGCAGGATCCAAAGCGATCCAGACTTTTTTCGCCGGCCAGTCATTTTGCCCGACCTGTAATCCGACATTATCCCATTCTTCAGCAAGATGGCTTGGTGCAAAACTTTCCATCGCCTTAATGATATCAGATATTTTTGCAGCCATTTCTCAATCACAAAAAAGGCGTGGTTCTTCATAACCACGCCACTTTCAAAGGTCTCACAAAAAATGGGCCCACCTGGATTCGAACCAGGGACCGACCGGTTATGAGCCGGTGGCTCTGCCAGCTGAGCTATGGGCCCGCAAATTTAAACATAAATACTAACTTTATAGAAATTTTTTGTCAAGTATTACCTAAGGTATTCAGCAATTCTAATTATGGAATAATTTTTGCGAATCAAAAGAAATGGAATACCACGAAGCACACGAAGATCACGAAGAAATAAGAAAATAACAAGCTTTACTTCGCGCTCTTCGTGGTGAATAACAGACTATAATTAGAATTGCTGTAAGGTATTAGGTTTCGATAAAACTTTTCAATTTACGGCTTCTAGTTGGATGCCTTAATTTTCTCAAAGCTTTTGCCTCTATCTGCCTGATTCTTTCTCGTGTTACCGCAAAATCCTGCCCGACCTCCTCAAGAGTATGATCTGCTTTTTCGCCGATTCCGAATCGCATGCGCAAAACCTTTTCTTCCCGCGGAGTTAATGTTGCAAGTACCTTTCTTGTCTGTTCAGC
>JAJSZP010000084.1 GCA_030262775.1 Deltaproteobacteria bacterium
AATTATCTTGGATGGCGGCGTTCACTTGAACAGTACCCAAAGATATCAATAGAGTCTTTGCTTGGCATTTCGCTGGGACAGTTTCAACAATTAAAGGGAACATAGCCTTTACGATTGGCAGGTGGCTGACAACATAAGCAGCTATCTTTTTCCTCTCAATTGCTTTTTCAACTCCAAGCGGCGCTCTCATATTCCCTTCCTTTCAATGACATGTCTGTTTTTAGACTATATGCCATGTTCCGGAGGGATTGTCTATACCCTGGTTCTTACTTTTTTTAAATTTTACCAATATTGTTTTATTTTACTGTTATCATATAATAAAAAAATTGGGCAGTGTATGCAAAAAAAGGTGTGGAATGTAAGATAGAGACAGCTTTTTTACCACAATAATTCAAAAGTTTTTTTGTTTCCGCAAAAGGCTCTGTCTATAGCAAATATTTGCGTGGCGTATTAAACAGAAAAAATTTGCAAGCACATTGGTGAGTCAACTCAATAGTCATCTTAAATTATGAGTCATACATGAAAAATATAGACTAATGCTTAAAACTCCTCTGTCCGGTATAAACCATTGTGGCATTTGCCTCGTTGCAGGCTTCGATTGACTGATAGTCATTGTTTGACCCGCCCGGCTGAATCACGGCAGAAACGCCTTCACTTAGCCCCACATCTACACCATCTCTGAATGGGAAAAATGCATCACTGACCATTGCGGAACCGATCAGTCCGCCCTTTTCACCTGCAATTCTGTTGTCAATCTCTTCCTTTGTATCTTTATCTTTTAATTCATTATAAGGAATTTGATACATCTCAAAGCAATAACGGTCAGCAAGCTTTCGATATGCTTTATCCCGTGCTATCTCGGCAACCCCAACCCTGTCCTGTTCGCCTGTGCCAATACCAACTGTAACCAGGTCTTTTACATAAATAACAGAGTTCGATGTAACTCCAGACTCCACCAGCCATCCAAACAGCATATCATTATATTCTTTTTCAGTTGGCTCCCTATTAATCCTGTATTGCTTCCCCTTATATTCACACCCGGCTGTATTAAGATCATCTTTCGAGCGGGCAGAGGGCACAAAAGACCACTGGGCGACAATACCTCCATCTATCAGGCTTTTGAATTCTACAAATCTCTGCCCGACAAAATCCGTCAATCTGTTTATATTGCCTATCCTTATAACTCTGAGATTTTTTTTCTTTGCAAAAATATCCATAACCCCTTCTTCAAAATCAGGGGCAACTACAACTTCTGCATACTGCCTGTTAATTGTCTCGGCAGTTACTCTGTCAACAGACCTGTTAACTGCGATACAACCTCCGAATGCAGCAATCCTGTCTGCCATATTCGCCTTAATATAGGCATCCTCAAGTGTATCCGACTGGGCTACCCCGCATGGATTGTTGTGCTTTACAATTACCACGGTAGGCTTGTCTTTAAAATATCTTAGAATATTAAGGGAATTATCTGCATCAGTCAAATTTGTTTTGCCAGGATGCTTGCCTGACTGCAAAAGCTCAATATCTGATGCCAGATACCGGCCTGGCTGTATAATTTTTGTTTCTCCAAGAATTAGGTTTCCATTAACAAGTTTGTAAAGAGCAGCCTCCTGTCCCGGATTTTCACCGTATCTCAAGCCTTTTTCAACGTTATCTATGGTCCAGGTAACTTTTTCATAAAAAAGAGTCTGCCTTTTATCCTTGTCCGTAAAGCTGATTTCCATATTCGGCGTAAAATGATCATCCATGATTGTTTTGTACATTTTTTTCAAATCTTCAGCCATATTTTATCTCCTTTAAAAATCCTTATAACAGCTTGTTGTGTCGTTAAATGATTTAGAACCAGTAGTGTCCGGTTAGATTTTTGCATGTACATGTAATCAGAGCCTTTTGTAGAAACAACGCCGATCAGCCTATCGCTACCACATAACGTGCCACAGCTCGCTCTATCGTACAATATATGGCATGGAAAACGTGATTTCATGTGTTTCCGCAAGACGTTCATCAGTATCTGTTTTAATCTTTGAGAATAGTTGAATCCGTTGACCATTGTGAATTACGAAGTTCATCTTGAATTTGTGTCTGTAATTCTCTAACTCTTTTAATGCCGACAGTCTCATTGTGATGCCTATGACAATAAATTGCAAGCAGCAATATAGTGGACCCCAAAAAATGAGACAGTGTGTTACGGATGGCGGTGCATGGTCTGGAACCTGGAGCCTTTATCTATATTGCCGATTCTGCGATGGTAACAAAAAAGAACTTGCTGACCATAGGTGCTGGCGCTTTATTTATAAGTCGTCTTCCTGCCGGGAGTGCTTGTGAGTTATTAAGGAAGCCATTGGAAAGGATCAATGGCAGGATTTGGGTATATTATCCGATACAAGGAATTTACCTTTTATGGAAGGTGCACAGATCGAAATAGTAATATCAAAAAAGAAGAGAAAAAAGAATTTACAAAAATTAATTTATAATGACCATGTATGGACAGAAGAGGATATTAAAGCTGTTGAGCGTGGAAGAGAAATAATTAATCAATGGAAAACATCCTGATTGATACAGATCAGAAGAAGTTACAGCTCTATCGCAGATCATGCTGAAAATGCCGGTGATATGATGAGAGCGATGATAGCGAGACAGCTCTCAAATCACTATAAAATTATTCCCCGAAACCCTTTTCAATTGAAATGACGCTTTTTTTTCGTATGCTTGACAACCATGTATCAAAAGTTTTAAGCATTTTTTGCTTAAGCAGTCTATCTTTTATCTTTTCTTTTTCCTCTTCAAATCCATTAAGCCCGGGTTCTTTTCTTTCTTTTAATCTGATAATATAATATCCTTTCTCCCCTTTTATTGGAGCATCCAGGAGCATATTTTCATTTGAAAGCTTAAATGCCGCATGGGAGATGTTTTGCTCAAATCCAATAGATGGTATGGAGATGTTTCGCTTAAAAAAACCAGTGGCAGCTACAGTTAAATTAAGCTTTTTGCATTCTGTATCCCATTCTGTATCTGGGGACTTGTTATCTTTTAAAGCGACCAGGAATTCGCTTGCATATCTACTTGCTTTCTCGTCCTGCATTTGTTTTATTAAATTAATCCTTATTTGCTCTTCAACATCCTTTAGTTCAGGAATTTTTTCAGGAATTTTTTCGATGAGCTGGATAATATAATATCCATCTTCAAAGTCCTGTATATTGCCGATTTCCATAAGTGAAAGATTAAACGCATATGATGCAAATGCTGAACGATTTTTTATTCCTGCATCCGGGCCCTTGTTTTTTGTAAAGAAGTCAGTGGTAACTATATTAATGCCTCTGGCTTCCGCATTTGTTATCAAATCATCACCTTCAAAAGAAGCATCATAAACAGCTTCGGCTTCTTCATATGCCAGATTTTTTGCTTTTTCTTTTATAAGGTTATTCCGCATGTTATCCTCCGCTTCTTTAAATGAAACAGCCCTTTCTTCATTTACCTTTTCAACCTTGATAATGTGCCATCCATGCTGAGTCCTGACGGGTTCGCTTATTTCACCGGCTTTCATTTGGAAAGCCTTTTCAGCAAAGGGTTTTACCATTGCATTTTTTTTGAATTTTCCCAGATAACCGCCCCTGTCTTTACTTGGGCATTCAGAGAACTGTTTGGCCAGCTCCGCGAAATCTATACCCTCTCTGGCCAGTTTAAGTATATCAAAAACTGTTTTCCTTTTTTTTTCGACTGTTTCAGGATTGGAGTTCTGGCCAAGTTTTATCAGAATATGTCGTGCTTCAACGGTTTTTTGAGTTTTAAACTTTTCTATGTTGTTTTCATAATAATCCTGAATCTCTTCATTTGTTATCTCTACCACTGAGTTATATGCATCAGGATTAAAGCGCAGAAAACGCACTTTAATCATTGCATCAGCTCTATAAGATTCTTTATGATTTTCAAAAAAGGAAATTATTTCATCAGGGGTCGGATTAATATCGTCATATCTGCCGGGCTCAAAAAGCACAAAATCAATATTTACTGATGTATTCTCCCAGTTGAACCATTCCATTGCTTCCTGTTCCGAAATTTTAACATTGCTTAATATAAATGATCTTATTTTTTCAATAATTATCGACTCCTTCTGAATGAATTCGAACTCTTCGGGAGTTAATCTGTTTTGATTTAAGACATTCTTGTAAATTTGGCTGTCAAAATTACCATTTGTCTGAAATGCTTCTATTTGTCTTATTGTATCTGCAAGTTCGTCATTTGTGACCCTTAAATTAAGCTTTGATGCCTCCTGAAACATCAGTTTCTTATCTATCAGCATATCTAGAGCCTGGCTTTTTACATTAAGCATTTTTATCATATCGTCATTTAAATTATTGCCTAATCTCTGACGTAATTGTTTAATAATGTTGTTGTATGCTTCTCTAAATTCTTTCGAAGTAATAGCTTCACCATTGACCAATGCTACTCTATCTTTCCGTTGTGCACGAAAACTTCCAACACCCCAGAAAACAAACACAACAACAATTGCGCCTAATATTATTTTGATTAACCAGTTAGTGGCATTTTGCCGTAATAATCTGAGCATTATGTATAGCCTTTTAAATAATTATTGAAATAGGTTTTTCATGCCGGTCTATTTTTGTCCCAACAGACTCGGAACAAAATGCACATAGATATTCATATTTATCACCTTCCTGAAGTATCAGGAGAAGGCGTTTCCTGACAGGGACTGAGCGTTTGCAACGAGGGCAATATAATTCTGTCGCATCAAACTCTTTAAACATTTCTGTTCGGTTTGTTTTCATGTTAACGGTTCCAAATCATTTTGTAAATTTATTATATGCACTTTTGACCTGTCAACAAAAGATGGTATAGTAAAAAAGTCCCAGCATTTTATTTGATAACTATTGAGCTGACTCACCAATATGCTTACAAATTCTTCCTGTTCAATACGCTACGCAAATGGATCTGCAATAGCATGGAAACGTTCAGCTTGTTGTCATATAAACATTAAAATCGTAACCGTTCAGAGGTATCTTTTCGTTAACCTTGCTCGCAGGACAGTACAGATTTCGGTAAGCCCTGAGCCCCTGAACAGTTACAATAATTCCAACCATTGCTATAGATTTTCAGATAACAAAAAATTTATAAACTCGTAACACTTCAGCTTTTTGAAAATATAGCCGCAGTTGGTTAATGTTACATAAAAATGAGGTTATATACACAGAGCAATTGCAGTAAAATTTTAGATCTTTAAAAATCAAATAGTTATGCGATGCAGCAAGTGGCTTATCTGCACTTATTTTTGAAACGGTATTTGCAACCTATTAATTTAGAAGAATCAAAAATCATGCCGAATTTTGATGCAATTGCCATGTCTATATATGAAATAAATATTGACACATTTATAGCTTTTTGTTAAATGCCCCACTTATATTGGGGCTGTAGCTCAGATGGGAGAGCGCATGACTGGCAGTCATGAGGTCAGGGGTTCGAGCCCCCTCAGCTCCACCAAAAAATTCGATCTGCGCGGTTGGATAATTCCTGAATCCTCCCGAATGTTCTAATTCTCATAGCCAGGTTCTCGTATGGGCGAGTTTACCACGCCCGAATCAATTTTGCGGGCGGCATAAAGCCGCTTCTACAACGTCTCCTTCATAACCATCAACTCATTGACAACACACGGTAAATCCTAAGCGTACGGGTTAAAAAAATTATAAGGGTTTAGCAAAAATCTGTAAACTCTTTTTTATTGGTGAAATGATGACTGTGGCTTTTTTCGAGAAGCTTGACAAACACTTGGTAGTCATATCTATCAAGAATATTTTTTAGGCCATTCTTCCCCGGTTCATCAACATGATACCAGGCAGGCGCTATGATACTCTATTCTAAATGTCTGATTAGGTAGACGTACTATGTTATAATTTATAACATTTTACCCTGCAAGAGTCAAGAGTAGACTTGACCTTTATCAGGACAATCGCATATCTTCTGCGGAATAAAATATGCTGACAGGTCAGAGTTATGCGGGAGGTCGATTACTAAGACTCAATTTAGCTGCATGGAAAACTCAGGTGAAAAATTCAGGATAGAATTTCTTGACAATATAAATAATAATACTTAATTTTTTATGAGTATATTCTCATAACGGAGTTGTTATGGTAAGACCCAAGAAAAATCGTATTGTTGCATTCAAGCCGGATGTCAGCTATTTCAAGCCAAGAGGCATGCCAATGATAGACTTGTCAGAAGTCCATCTAACTGTTGATGAACGTGAATCAATAAGACTTGCAGATCTTCTTGGGATGTCACATGAAGAAGCTGGTAAGCGTATGGGAGTATCCAGAGCAACATTCGGCAGAATTGTCCAGCATGCACGAAAGACTGTTGCGGATGCACTTATTAACAGCAAGGCTATTAAAATAGAGGGAGGAAATTACAGCTTAATCAACGACAAAAAAATATTTATATGCATTAATTGTGATAAGAGGTGGGAAGAACCCCTTGGTACGGGAAGGCCCCAAAACTGTCCTGCCTGCAAAGATAAAAATTTTTACAGAATTAGAGATAAAAAATCATAACTTATTCATAGGGAGGTAATTTGAAATTATGAAAATTGCTGTTACATCTTCAGGTAAAAATTTGGAATCCAATGTTGATCCTCGCTTTGGAAGAGCAGCTTATTTTATTATTGTTAATCCTGAGACCATGGATTATGAAGTTGTGGAGAACATTCAAAACCTTAGTCTTCCACAAGGAGCCGGCATACAGGCCGGCCAGACAATTGCTGGAAATAATGTTGATGTTCTGTTTACAGGCAATTGTGGACCTAAAGCGTTTAAAGTATTACAGAGCGCGGGCATAAAAATTATAACTAATGTAAAAGGAAGTGTTCTCGACGCAATTTCTATGTACAAAAAAGGCGAATTGGAAACTACAAATGGACCTAATGTGGAAGGGCACTGGGTATAAAAAAACTTACAGGAGATATGTATAATGGATGAATCTCAAAAGACTGGCAGCACTATTTCTGATCAAAAGAATGCACAAGATGCTCTAGATGCATCTGTTAAAGGCTCTTTAAGCAAAATAAAAAATAAAATAATCGTCATGAGCGGAAAGGGGGGTGTCGGCAAGACCAGCGTTTCAATAAACCTTTCCATAGCTTTAGCAAACAAGGGTTTTAAAGTTGGACTTATGGATGTTGATTTACATGGGCCTGATATTCCCAGAATGCTTGGATTTAAGGGTATGATGGACTTGAGTAAGAATCAGAAGCTGAATCCAATGAAATACTCTGAAAACCTGAAGGCTGTCTCAATTGAATCTCTTACATCAAACAAGGATGAGGCAATAATATGGAGAGGCCCGATTAAGCATTCTACAATCAGGCAGTTTATAGGAGATGTAGAATGGGGCGAACTCGACTATTTAATTATTGATTCCCCTCCTGGTACTGGCGATGAGCCGCTGACAGTTGTACAGACGATTCCGGATGCAAGGGCTATAATAGTTACAACACCTCAGGAAATTTCTCTTGCCGACGTAAGAAAATCTATCAGCTTCTGCAAAACAGTAAGTATGAAAATCTTGGGACTTATCGAAAACATGAGCGGTTTTACATGCCCTCATTGCGGCGAAAAACTTGATCTGTTTGGATATGGTGGTGGAGAAAGGACCGCAAAGGAAGCAGAATTAAAATTTTTGGGAAGGATTCCTTTTGACCTGAACGTTGTTTCATGCGGCGATTCCGGCATCTCTATCCAGGATAAATATAAAGATTCCCAGGCAACCAAGGCCTTTTTAAGTATCGCTAATATAATATCTGAAATAAAACAAAATATACAAAACAGGAAATCTAATACGATGAAATTTGCTATACCTTTAGCTGATGGCAAGCTAACTGCTCACTTTGGACATTGTAAGGAATTTGCTCTTATAGATGTTGAAGAAAATATAATTAAGAAAAAAGAAATTCTGGTACCACCTCTTCACGAACCTGGTGTACTTCCCAGATGGCTGCACGAAAAAGGTGTTAATGTAATAATAGCAGGTGGAATGGGAAATAAAGCACAGGTTCTTTTTAATGAACAAAACATAAAAGTGGTTACAGGAGCCTCGCCTCTTGAACCTGAAGAGCTTATTAATGCTTATCTAGACAATGCTCTCGTGACAGGTAATAATCTTTGCGACCATTAGAGTTGTGTCATCTATATATACCTCGAAAGGCCACAACTTACGATTTTTCGCTGGCCCTGAACATCAATAGCTGTGTTGATCAGACTTGAGATAGCTTTTTATTCCGTACCTTCGCGCCTTGCTCTTGATGCTCATTGCCCACCGAAAAAAACGCAATTTATAACCTTCCGAGGTATAATGTCGCAAAGATAACAGTCATTCCCGCGGAAGCTGGAATATATATGTGGTGTCTGAACGAAAACCTTAATTTTTTCTGTGTCGATTTAATAGCTTTTCGTTCGGGCGCTATGTACTGATTTCGCTAACAGGAGAAAATCATGGAGGATTTGACCAAAAGCATTCTCATTCCCCTGGATGGTTCCAGGAATTCTTTGAGATCACTGGAGTATATTAATCTCATATACGGTCCAGGGTACAACCTTGAAGTAACCCTCATTCATATTCTCCCTTCTTTGCCGCCAATATTAACAGATAATAAATCAATGGATAAGAAAACCCGAGCCAGGTTGAAGTCTATAGAAAAAAAGAACAAAGAGATAGCCGAACAAATTTTGTCAGAAGCCAAAAATATATTTCTAACCAAAGGTTTTAATGAAGAAAAAATTAAAACGTGCTGTCAAAAAAGAGGAATTACAGTTGCTCAGGATATCTGCAACTGTGCGTCAATTAAACAGGTAGATACTATACTTCTGACCAAGCGGGGAAGAACTGAAATAAAAAGTTTTTTTATGGGTGAAGTCTCCACCAGGCTGGTTGAATACCACAGGAATAATCCGCTATGGATATTAGAAGGTGGTATTAATTCAAAAAATGTGCTTGTCTGCGTTGATAATTCCGAAAACGCTCTAAGGGCTGTTGATCACGTTGGTTTCATGCTCTCCGGGACCAATTGTCATATAACCATTTTTCACACCATGAAGCATTTAAGCCGTTTTGTTCCAATGCAGGTACTTGAAGAAGCTGAGGATCTTGAACAACTCTGGAGAAACAAAGCGGGCAAGGAAATTGCCCCTTATGTAAAAAAAGCCAGGGAAATATTTCTTAAATCCGGACTGAGCGAAGAGCAAATAACTACAAAAGTCACAGAAGGCAGCCGCTCAGCCGCTGATGATATCTTAAAGGAAGCGCAGAATAACGATTATGGCACGATAGTTCTGGGCAGGCGTGGCCTCTCAGGAGTAAAAGAGTTTTTCATGGGAAGTGTCACAACCAGTGTCTTAAATCGCGCAGTAAGTTTGGCAATTTGGATCGTTTAGCAGTTCTGTGGTAATCACTCGGGTTCAAAGTTCAAAGGTTCACGGTTATGGAAATTCTTGGTCTAACCTAAATTGAGCGGTTTTGAAGCCGAATCACATTTCATGACGCAGAATCTTCTACTCAAGTAGCCAATTTAAGTCAAAACATCTTTTTCGGTAAGCGGAAGGCATATTATTTTTTGATTTGCCGTACTTGTTCGACATTGACCCGGTTTCCAGCACCGCAAATAAGGGCGCAGATGGCGATGGTAATAATATCTATAAAGTTGTGCCGAATGTTGTATTTTCTGGGATCATCAATGTTGGTAAAGTGGCTGCTGATGGTGAAATCGTCACAGGTCATGCTTAACTTCCTTAAATTGTTAATAATATAAGAGGTTAACACAAAGATGGTGAAAAGTCTAGATTTTTTTAATGTATTCAACATGCTGGCGATCATTGCTTTTCAAGATATAATATCAATCAGTTATGTGGCTTAAGAACAATGACAAACTCTGACCTGTCAGCATATTTTGTTCCGCAGAAGATATGCGATTGCCCTGAGAAAACTCCCCTTAATACTTGACAACCACCGCCAAAAAACCATAATGAAACCATTAGAAAACCAAAAGAATGGAGGTTGTTATGCCAAGTGTCACTGTTAAAAATATTCCAGACCATGCGTACGAAATTCTCAAGCAGGTAGCCATTACCAATCATAGGAGTATCAATAGCGAAATTATCTGTTTAATTGAAAAAGCAACCGTCAGTAGAGCATTCAACCCTGAGCATTATTTAATCCAGGCTAAACGCTCTAGACAAAAAACAAAACAATTCACTCTTACCGCTGATATTTTACAAAAAGCCAAGGAAGAAGGGCGTCCATGATTGTTGTAGATACTAATATTATAACTGAAGTTTCACCGTTTTTTACGAAAGTTTAAAGATTATACAAATTATTTATCTAAAAAATCACCAATTGGCATGAAAATTGAATTTCAATTTCTATGCCACTATT
>JAJSZP010000085.1:0-3081 GCA_030262775.1 Deltaproteobacteria bacterium
TGCCCTCTTTCAGTATGTATAGAACGGGAATCTAAACGCAAAAATGGTCATATTGTTTCGCAAATGTACCTTCGGGCTTTGGAAAGAAAGCAAAAGGGCTCAAAGTTTGAAGATTTGGGCAAGGTGATAGGGGTTGACATTCCGTACGAAGAAAATCCTCTTGCAGAAGTGATTATTGACAACAGCAAAAATACAGCACAAAAAAATGCCCTGACCGTAAAAAATGCCCTGTTAAAATATCTGTAACCGTTTACGGTTTCAAGACATCAAACTGTTAACTGTAAACAGTTACTAATAAACAAGTTTTTTAAGGAGTAAAAATGCCTATATATGAATTTAAGTGTCTAAAATGCCAGGCTTATTTTGAGATGCTTGTTATGAATAAAGATGAGGAAGTTGAACTTAAATGTCCCGAATGTAAATCAGAGGATTTTGAACGAATCATCAGCTCTACTAATTTTGCAATGGGAGACAGCTCTGATTTCAGCAATAAACCCAGCGCCACAACAAGGACTTGCTCGACCGGCTCATGTACTACTTATGAACTACCCGGCCACTCCAGATAACCAGCAAAAAATGGAATTAACATGAAGCAAGTTCACAACCAGGACAAGGAACAATTCAAAAAGCTTTTTAAGCAAGAAAACATTTCTAATTTTGAAGATAGATTCAAAGTGCTTGAAGTCTTTCTGCAAACCGAACATCACCTTACCGTGAATGAAATAATTCAGCTTCTTAAAGAAAACGGATATGAAATAGGCCCCGACTTTGTCAGGGAAACGCTTAAACTTATATGTCGCTTTGGTTTTGCCCAAAAAATCAAATTTAATAGCGGACCTGTACGGTATGAGCACAGGCATCTCTGCCAGCATCACGATCATATGATCTGTACAAAATGCAAAAAAATTATTGAGTTCCAAAACGAAAAGATTGAAAATTTACAAACACAAGTGTCCCGTGCTTATGGTTTTCACATGCTCCAGCATAAGCTGGAAATCTATGGTATTTGTTCGGAATGCCTTAAAAGCCATTTAAAACTTATGCCCCTTGTAATGGCAAAGCAGGGCGAACAACTCATAATCAAAGATTTTACAGGCGGATCAACTGCGCGCATGCGTTTATTAAGCATGGGGCTGAGAATTGGAGACGAGATTGATGTTATTACCAACAGCGGACATGGACAGATGATTATATCGTTAGATTGCAACCGTTACGCTATAGGACACGGACTGGCGCAGAAAATAATTGTTCAGGCTATTAAAATTTTAACCTAATTATGGGGTTTTTATAATGTTATTAAGCAAAATGAAAGAGGGGCAAACCGGAATAATTGTCCATGTGGGAGGTAATGGAGCCTTGCGCAGAAGGGTGCTTGAAATGGGACTAACAAAGGGAACAGAAATTTACGTAGAAAAATATGCGCCTTTGAAAGATCCGCTTGAACTGATTATAATGGGGTATCATATATCCCTTCGGGTTAAAGAAGCTGCAACTATAACCGTCGATGAATTGTAGAGACTGCTTAATGCATAAAAAAACTATTACAATAGCCCTTGCAGGAAACCCGAATTCAGGTAAAACAACAATATTTAATAACATTACCGGAACAAGACAAAAAGTAGGGAACTGGCCGGGTGTTACGGTTGAAAAAAAAGAGGGTTCTGTAAGTAAATACGGACGTGATCTTAAAATTATTGATCTTCCCGGAACTTACAGTTTAACCCCTTTTTCCATAGAAGAAATTGTTGCGCGGGATTTTGTTATTGAAGGGTCCCCGGATGTTGTTATTGATATAATTGATGCATCCAACCTTGAGCGCAGTCTTTACCTGGCCACGCAGTTAAGGGAACTTGACTGCAAGGTCTTGTTTGCTCTGAATATGGCCGACCTTGCAACTTCACGAGGAACCAAAATTAATGCCAACAAGCTGTCTGAGCTTTTAGATGTCCCGGTAGTCTTCACAATAGGAAACAAAAATACAGGCATTGACAGCTTGCTTAAAGCGGCCATAAAATTGGCTGAGTCAAAATCAAAGATCTCCCAAAAACGCAAAGTCAAATACAGCAACGATATTGAAAATTCCATCTCAAAACTTCAAAGCTTTATCGAAGAACGCATAGAACAAAATCTTCCTTATAATATAAGATGGACGGCTATAAAACTTCTCGAAAATGACAAAATCGTTAGAAAACGCATTCGTCAAAAAACCGGAGATAAAAGCCTGGAAATTTTTCGGGAAGTCGAGACGCATCGCAAGCATCTTTTTGACCGTTTTGATGATGATCCTGAAATAGTAATGACAGATGAGCGATATGGATTTATCGCCGGAATCATAAAGGAAGTTGTAACAAAGTCTACAAAACGGCGCGTAGACACATCAAGAAACGTTGACCTCGTCCTTACGAACAGGTTTATCGGGTTCCCTGTTTTTATACTCTTTATATGGATTATGTTCCAGACGACTTTTGCTGTTGGATCCTATCCAATGGACTGGATAGATAGCGGAGTCAACTGGTTGTCAGCGATATTAGAACTCTCTCTTCCTGATAGTCTTTTGAAAGATCTTCTATTAAACGGAATAATAGCAGGTGTTGGAAGCGTTATAATTTTTCTTCCAAACATTCTGATACTTTTCTTGTTTATCGCAATCTTTGAAGACACAGGCTATATGGCAAGAGCGGCTTTTCTAATGGATAAGATAATGCATCTTATAGGGTTGCACGGCAAATCCTTCATACCAATGCTCATGGGATTCGGTTGCAGTGTCCCTGCAATCATGGCAACCCGCACTCTTGAGAGCAATAAAGACAGAATCCTTACTATACTGATAACTCCATTTATGTCTTGTTCAGCCAAGCTGCCAATATATATTTTGCTTGCCGGCACCTTTTTCAGCGCCAAAGCAGGAACTGTAATATTTTTAATTTATATTACCGGCATTATTCTCTCAATTATAACCGGACGTTTATTTCGGTCTACTCTTTTCAAAGGCGCTGACGCTCCATTTGTGATGGAGCTGCCCCCATACAGGGTTCCAATGATAAAAAGCCTTATTATCCATATGTGGGACAGGAGCAAGAT
>JAJSZP010000085.1:3091-10330 GCA_030262775.1 Deltaproteobacteria bacterium
TTCCTGAAAAAAATGGGGGGTATTATTCTTGTTGGCTCGGTTATTGTGTGGATGCTCACAGCTTTTCCACGCAATATAAACTATTCAATGGATTATAATGAAGAAATAAACAAGATCAATGCGTCTTTTACGGAAAAACAAAAAAAAGCCGCAATTACAAAACTTAAACTGGCTGAAAAAGCCGAAAAGGCTGAAAAATCTTTCATGGGCCGCATTGGAAAAACCATAGCCCCTGTATTTGCTCCCATTGGAATAGACTGGCGTGGCAGCGTGGCGCTTCTTACCGGTTTTGTTGCAAAAGAAATCGTAGTAAGCACATTCGGAATACTTTATGCTGTCGAAGAAGCAACTGAACCGGATGCTCTCAAGAACTCACTTTTATCTTCTGAAATGACGTCTCTTTCCGCACTTTCATTCATGATTTTTGTATTGTTATATCTTCCTTGTGTTGCAACAATAGCAGCAATACGCAGGGAAACCGGTTCCATGAAATGGACTTTGTTCAGCATAGTTTACAGTACTTCCATAGCCTGGACGGCAGCCTTTTGTGTTTATCAGGGCGGAAAGATTTTAGGTTTAACCTAATGGAAAAAATATTTGCCATCGGTGACATACATGGATGTTTTGATAAACTGTGTGCACTTATGGATAAAATCAAGATAGATCCCAGCAATGATACACTATTATTTTTGGGAGATTATATAGACAGGGGTCCCGATTCTTTTGATGTTGTTGAATATCTGATTGATTTAAAAAAGCATTTTCAAAAAACTGTATTTTTAAAAGGCAATCATGAGGAAATGCTGGAAAAATATCTTTCAGGAGAAGACAGACCTATATATCTAAAAAATGGAGGACAGCCGACTTTGGGAAGCTATATGAAAAAAAGCCAGACAGCCGGTCTCCCCCTGATACCTCAAGAACACCTTGATTTTTTTGAATCACTCTTACTTTATTATGAAAGTGATAATTATATATTCGTGCATGCAGGGCTTAGAGAAAATATTCCGCTCGGAATGCAGGATCCAGCAGATTTTCTCTGGATACGTAAAGATTTCGTAAACTCGGATTTTGATTTTGGGAAAATAGTTGTTTTTGGGCATACACCTTATGCGGAACCATTGGTAGAGCCCAACAAAATAGGGATTGATACTGGCGCTGTTTACGGCAACAAACTAACCTGTGTTGAATTGCCTGCATTTTTGTTTTATAATGTATGAGATAAACGGGTTACGGTAATCGTTACTGAAGCAGTAATCAGTCAAAAAATTTTAGATTGCAATCCCCATGCATTTTGATTCAATTGTTGGATCAAAAAAAGATGTAGCTAAATTTAAAAAAGACCTTGAAGGGATATGCTGCGGCGTGGCAATTATTTCACAATGAAAACTTATTCAATTGTTTCTATTTCAATAGTTCTGTTAATTGTTTTCAGCAGTACTGTCTTTGCTGAACGTCTGTCTGTTGCGCCATCTATAGCCAACATACGCTCCGGACCTGGAACCAGATACGATGTATTGTGGCAGGTCGCAAAATATCATCCGATTCTTATTCTGAAAAAATCCGGCAACTGGTATCATTTTCGTGATTTTGAGGGAGATAAAGGGTGGCTTCACAAGTCTCTTGTCCGTAGCATACCGTCAGTTATTACAAATAAAGAAAAATCTAACGTCCGATCGGGCCCAGGCACAAAATTTAAAATTTTATTTGCAACTGAAAAAGGGGTTCCATTTAAAACCTTAAAGCGCAAAGGCAACTGGGTTCATGTTCAGCATGCTGATGGAGATAAGGGATGGATTCACAAGTCTTTAGTATGGTAAACTTAAATCATAATAACCAAAAATTTATAAACTCAAATATTGCCGCAGCCGGTTAATGTTACATAAAAACGAGTTTGTAAATTTCTGATAACGGAGGAATTGTGGCAAAAAAACGCGTAAGTCGGTCCCGGAAACGACAGTTAGAACAACCTGATAAATTTATCTCTTTCTCAGCAAAATTTCTTGGGTTCTTAACAAAATATAAAGTTCCAATGTTATCAGCAGCGGGAGTATTTTTTGCTGTAATAATAGTCTGTTCTTCAGTCTACTATTATTCAGACAGAACCGAAAGCAAATCTTCTGTTATGCTTGCAAACAGTTTGGCCAAATATGAAAAAATTAAAACCGAACAAGGAGCTGTAAAAGCATACCGGGAAGTAGTAAATGATTTTAATCAACTTATTGAAAACAATTGGGGAAAAGATAGTGCCAAAATAGCAAGGGTTATATATGCAAATATCTGTTACAATGCTGGTGAGTTTGATACAGCGACGGAATTGTATAATAAAGCCCTTTCAGACTTTGAAAATAATCCGTTTGTTAAAAATCTTATATTGAGCGGTCTTGCATACTCTCAGGAAGGGGAAAAAAATTACAATGCTGCTGCAAAATATCTTGAAATGATTATGTCCGGATCTAATGATGCAAATAAAGACGAAACTCTTTTTAATTTAGGACGACTATATGCTGAAACAGGAAACAAAAACAAAAGCGTTGAGGCTTTTAACAAAATTATTTCTGACTATAAAGATTCCCACTATTTAGAGATAGCACAAGAAAAAAACCTAAGTTAAAGCACAATCCCGCCATAGCAGGACAGATGGATTTTTTACTTTGCCGTCGTTATTACCTAAGCTTGAGCTATTTTTTGCGAAGCCTTTATGCGCAAGCGAACAGCGTAGATCAAGTAAAAAACGCTCAATTTAGGTATTAGTAAAGTGGAAGATTGGAAAGAAGCGTTTTAATATCTTCATCTAAAAAGTTAATTCCAGCTCCGATAAAAAAAGATTCATTCCCTTCATCGCTTATAAAATCATCAAAGCCCGAAGTGATATATAAATGCTTAAATGGTGTAAAATCTGCTTTGAATTTCAGGTGAGCATTGCTGTCTGAATCAAAATCAAAGGCTTCCACAGAAAGAGTCAGGCGATCTTTGAAAAGATAGTAATCAAATGCGAAACCGCCTGTGGATTCAAAAATTCCACCGCGCAAGCCAAGGTCATAGTAACGTTTGGCAATTTGGGCTGAAAACTTGATTTCATTTTTTTTGTTCTTTTCAATATGTTCTGTTGTGGTTACCCCGTTTGTAGTAGTCGTGATATCGGTTTCAGACTCAACTCCTTCCGGATCATCAATAACCTGAAGCAAATAATACTTGTCCTCCCTTGGTTGAATACGAAGAGTAAGATAGGATTTAACCTCATTGCTGTCAAAAAGATATTCTCCCTTGTAATCCAGATATGTTCTAAAGGATTCCTGTTTCTGCATATAATCATTTATGCTGGTAAGGGCTGAATCTATATTTTCTACAGTTTCTTCATCATTAATCAGTTTGCCTATTGATCCTTCTCCTCTGTTTATCTTTTCAGTTATTTTTTGAAGAGACGTAAGTGTCCCGTTTAACTTTTCGACCGTATACTCTTCCTTAATTAATCTGCCTATACTTCCTTCACCTTTATTAATCTTTGATGAAATTTCATTGATTGTTGCTGAAAACTCGGAAAGATTTGCTATTATTTTTATAAGTTCTTCGTTGTTTTCCTGCACGGTTCTGTCCAGAGTTTCAGCCACAGATTTCATAGAATCAACTATTGAACGAAGTGAAGCTTCGCCCTGTTCACCTCCCATTACATTCGCAAATGAACGTGTCAGCTCGCTGATATTTTTTGCCACCTCTCCGAGAACATTCATCAGGCTATCCAAATCTGTTGTAGAGACAGCGCTAATAATGCGTCCATCAGGTTCAATCAAGTGAGCTGCCGTGGAGCCCTGAACCAGAACAACATATTTATCACCAAGTATTCCCCTGCTTCTGATTGAAGCTTTAACATCTTTTCTAAGTTTAACATTGGAATCTATTCGAAGAATTACCAGCGCTTTACCATTTTCAAGTAAAATCTTGCGGACCCTGCCCACTTCAACTCCTGCGATCTCAACTGAAACATCTTCTTCAAGGCCGGATGCGGAATCAAAATACACATTAACATCATATCCTTTATCCATTTTAAAACCAAGCTTACCTATCCTCATGGACATGTATCCAAGAATTATCATTCCAATTACAACAAAAACACCGACTTTTGCTTCTATGCTTAATTTTGACAAAGAAAATCCCCTACTTCCTTAAATCCTTAATAAACCGTTTAACAAAAGAATCATTTGATGAACGTATTTCATTTGGTGTCCCGACAGCAATAATTTTACCCTGATATAACATGGCTATTTTATGTGCAATCGTAAAGGAAGACTCAATATCATGACTAATAACAACAAAGGTCGCCTTTGTCCTTTTCTGGGTAGCTACAATAAGTTTGTCAATGCTTTCACGCATTATGGGATCAAGACCTGTTGTGGGCTCATCAAATAGTACAATTTTCGGATCCAGCGCAATAGCCCTTGCAAGTCCGGCTCGCTTGCGCATACCTCCAGATAGTTCTGAAGGCATCTTGTTTGTTACATTTTCCAATCCTACAAGATTTAACTTGTCATCAACTATTTTAGTTATCTTTTTTCTTGATAACCGCGTGTGTTCGTTTAAAGGAAAAGCTACATTTTCACCTACCGTCATTGAGTCGAATAAGGCTGCATCCTGAAAAAGCATACCAAACTTTTTTCGTACTTCATTAAGCTTTTTGTCATTTAGATTTGTAATATCAATGCCGTCAATGATAATCTGCCCTGAATCAGGCATTATAAGACCTATCATATGCTTTAAAAGAACGCTTTTGCCTCCTCCGCTTTGACCAATAATAACGGTAATCTTTTCAGGATCTATTTTAAGATCAAGTTCGTCCAGAACTTTTTGGCTGTTAAATGATTTGGTTATCTTTATCAGTTTTATCATCAGAACATGACTGCAGTAAGAAAATAATCACTAATAAAAATCAATATTGATGACAAAACCACCGACTGTGTTGTTGCTCTTCCAACTCCCTCAGCGCCGCCGATTGTATATATTCCCTTGTAACAACCCACAAGAGAAAGAATTAATCCAAAAAATGCAGCTTTTACAAGTCCATTGAAAATATCATCAAGTTCAACAATATCAATAATTTTGGCCATGAAAATTCCTGAATTGATTTTTAGAAGGTTAACACCAACAAAATAGCCGCCCACAATACCGACAAAATCAGATATAATTGTCAAAACAGGAAGCATTAATATTGCGGCAATTATACGAGGCATAACCAGATATTGAATGGGGCTGACTGACATCGTATTTAATGCATCAATCTGCTCTGTGACTTTCATTGTGCCAAGTTCAGCCGCCATCGCTGAACCTACTCGCCCGGTGACCATCAGGGCGGTAAAAACCGGCCCAAGTTCGCGCGTCATTGATAAAGCCACAGTTGCACCAACCAGACCTTCACCCCCGAACATTCTAAAACCATGATACGTCTGAAGAGCGAGCACCATACCTGTAAAAGCGCCTGTAATCAGAACAACGCCAACGGAATTGACTCCAACAAATTCCATCTGCTTAAAAATTACTCTAAAACGAAACGGCGGACGGAACATCCATGATATGGTTGACAGCAAAAGGAGTAGAATACTGCCGCATTCTTCAATAAAAAATACAAACGGCCTCCCTGCAAATTCAAGAAATCGTGTCATAGGCTTTTATTCAACTATTGAACTTAGTTCGCTTCGCTAACAATTATTAGTAGCTACCAACATAAGGCGGGACGGTCTGAAAATTCAATCAGTTGGCAACCCCTCAGATTTTGCGTGATTGTGGAATTGCCATATAGCCAAAATGGCGAAAAGTGTCCCGCTTTAATTTGGTAGCCCAATTAGTCAAGTGGTTTTGCTTGACAGAGTGGTTCAATGTCCATTATAATTCAATGAGTTGACTATTTAACCATCCGGCTAACGTCGTAAGTTGTAGACATTCCGAGACGTAAAAGCCTCTTACAGAAACAATGCCGATCAGCGGGGTGCTACTATATAATGTGTTGCAGATCACTTTACTCTACAATATATGGCATAGGCAACGTAATTTCATGTGTTTCTGCAAGAGGATCATAAAATTAACTTATTGCAAATATAAGGAAATTAGCCATTAAAGTCAAGGTAAAGCTTTATTTTCATTGATAGTATTATTGCAGTGTCATAAACTTAACGACATGGTTTATAGTTCATATAGAATGCTTGAGCGTATATCTTATGATTGCGCTTGAATTTACGACCGGGCCGAATGGGTTCAGTTGCCGAAATGTTAAAGCATCAAGCGAAATTATTTCTCTGGTTATTGACAGGGGTTTCCTCGACGGTAAGGTCTTAATATGCCGGCATGCTGCCTGCTGACAATTGGTAGGCAAAAAAGCTAAAAAATATTTTCAGGGGATCAGAATTTCTTTGTTTAATCCTTATATCGGAATTTCAGGTAAAGTTATTATTGACATAAATAAAAAAAAGTATATCTTAAAAAACTATCAAATTTCAATTCAATCTATTTTTCTTTTGCGCCCGTAGCTCAGCCCGGATAGAGTGCCGGACTACGAATCCGTAGGTCGCAGGTTCGAACCCTGCCGGGCGCACCATGGTTTTTTCCCATAGTAATAACCCAGCCAAAAAGACACCAACATTCAGATATGAACGTACTTTTGTTCAACACAGTTGTTCAGATTTTTTTTAAGCCAGTCTAATTCCACTTTGAGCTGACCAATTTGCCTGTAAAGTTCCTCTATAAGCTTTTCAGAGTCCTTATTTGCCTTTTTATGTATACCGGAAAAAACACCCGGCAACTCCTGAAGCATATGTTTCTTCCATTTGGTTATCATATTAGCGTGAATCCCAAATAGACCAGACAATTGCGCAATCTTTTTTTTCTGTTTAGCTGCTTCCAGAGCAACTTTTGCCTTAAATCAAGCAGAATGACTTCTACGATTTACTCCTATATTCTATATTTTTTCCTCCCTTTTTACTGCTAATTTGCTTTACGCAATCCACCTTAACAAACTGTCCAAATTTTGGGGAGTATTATACTTGGCTTTCCAACACATACTCCGGTCTCAATCCCTTATTCATCAGGTCTCAGTTTCAGAGGCATTCTGTATAAGTGGCTGTGATTATAGTCCCTTTGAATGTCTCAATCCCTTATTCATCAGGTCTCAGTTTCAGAGGGCAGCCTTTTTCCAGCCAATAAATACAGATGGTTATAATAGCCTTTTCTGTAACCTCTCTTTTTTGTCTCTTT
>JAJSZP010000086.1:0-1593 GCA_030262775.1 Deltaproteobacteria bacterium
ATACCACCACCACTGCTCTCGTTGAAAATTATTTCAACCTTTTCAAGCGCTCCTTTCTTCGCCTCACTGTATCCAAGATCATGCATCTTATCATTAATTTGAACTCCAAGAAACTTGTCATAGACTCTCTCTATTTTTTTTATCTCGACGCTTGCCCCTACATCAATGGAACCCCGCGAACTAAATACAGGCACCTGCCTTGTATATCCAGGTGTATTAACATTCGTAATATTGCTTCCGGTTAGATTTATCGCACTCTGATGAGCCAATAATCCATCTTTAGCAGTATTTAATAAACTGATACTCGACATTTATCTATACCTATTTGCAGATATATTTATCCTTCCCAACATACAATTTTTCCATTCATATTGTTTGACTTTAGTTTTCCTGTACTTAGGTAACTGGAACTGGGGCATATAAGTTGATTGATAAAATCAATAGATTTTTGTACATAAATAAGAGAGGAGTCCAGCAATAATTTATTCCTTTTATTCAATTTATTAATTTCCGCTAAGAGGAAACGTAGGCTTAGTTGGCACTCTGTTAACTCTTGTCTCTGAGCATCATCCCCATAAGACAATAATTTTGAAAAGTTCATATCTTTTTTATCAATATCGAGAAGCTTGAAGATTTTCTCAGCTAAGTTCGTCCTCACCTCTTCCAGCATTTTAGCTTTTAAAACACAAGTCTCTTTTTTAGAACTATTTTTACATAACTCATCCATAGAAGATTTTACGAGAAATACTTTCTCATTCAGAAAAAGCTTATGAAGTTCCCTATAGACATCAATTTCATTTTTTAATACATCCAATAAAGAATTATACAGAGATTTTAATTCATTATTCATCTCAACATCCTGTAGTATAACTTCGCTAAAATCTAAATCTAAGGCTAACATTTATTCACAGGTTCAGAGTTCACCGTTCAGGGTTACCTTTCTATAGAGGTTCAAAGGTTCACGGATTCAACCAACTAAACTTGATGTTTGGCTAAAAAATGATATCAAAAAAGAGATTCACTAAACATCTTTTCAGCAATTTTTTCTCCGCTCAGATCGTAAGTTCCCTGTTCAATTTGGTCCTTCAATCCTCGGACCTTTTCTTCTCGAACATCCGGGAGCATTTCAATAGCCTTTTTTGCCAGTTTAATATCTCTTGATGTGGAAGATAAACTAACCTTTTCTCCGAGAACTACATTCTCACTTATTCGCTTCTTAGACCCGGAGCCCAGGTTCTCATTTATCTTATACTGCTTAATGATCTCGCTGTTGATGTCGGAAATCTTCACAGGATGCCTCCTTCTTACTTTGTTCCTTTATAAGAATATCGGCAATCCTACATAAAACTTTAGTCATTAGTACATCTTAGTTAGTGCCTGAACGGAAATCCCAAAATTTGCTTTTTCAATAAGGTTATTTCCTTTTTTAATTTAAAATTCAAAATTGTGTCTGAACGGCCTTTCCGTTCAGACACTAGTTCGGAATGTCCTGACTTATTGAGGAGTTACAGTGGTGTGACCTATCAAGTTGATTTAAAAGCATTTTTTGAAGACCTATGCCTTTTCCTTTTGCAAGGTCTTCTGCCATCTTTT
>JAJSZP010000086.1:1693-10258 GCA_030262775.1 Deltaproteobacteria bacterium
GAATGTCCTGACTTATTGAGGAGTTACAGTGGTGTGACCTATCAAGTTGATTTAAAAGCATTTTTTGAAGACCTATGCCTTTTCCTTTTGCAAGGTCTTCTGCCATCTTTTGATCAAGCATCATATTATAAGTATTCTTAGAGGAGGTCTCTTGGGAAAAAAGGCCATCTTTAGGAACTGTTTTCCTAAGTGTTTGCAGCATATAATAAATAAAAATGGATTCAAAATCCTTAACTGCGTTTTTCAGGCTTTTCCCTTTCCCACTTTCCACTTTTTGCGTCTTATCAATAGCACTTCCTTCCATATTCAAACGTCCGCTAATAATTAAAGAATTCATTACATTTTTTCCTCTAAGCCGTTTGCAAAATCTCCCCCTGCCTCAAATAAATTTTTGAGTTTTGCAATCGGCTCCTTTTTATATTATTTTCAAGTCTGCCTGAAGAGCTCCAGCGGCCTTAATGGTCTGCAATATATCGATCAGGTCTCTTGACGAGACACCAATTGCATTCAGTGCACCCACAACTTCCTGGATCGTTACACCATTGGGAACTACCATTAATTTTTTCTTTTCCTCTGAAACACCAACGGATGTCTCAGTTGTAATAACCGTTTGTCCACCAGGAGCTATTGTGATACCTTTTCCGATTTCAGCCGGGCTACTGCCTGCGGGTGGAGCAGGTGCGAATGGAAGTGGCTGAGATACCTGTCTGTCCTCTCTTACCTGAATACTCAAATTTCCATGGGCCACGGCTACTGTAGATATCCTGACATTCGCTCCCATCACAATAGTCCCTGTCTTTTCATTCATAACGACAACGGCCACTGAATCAACGGGAACATCTAAATTTTCAATAGTTGAAATAAGGTTCACAATATTTTTATTAAAAGAGTCTTTTATGTGTACAGTGATAGAACTTGAATCAATAAGTTCTGCATTAATATCACTTACCTGTGATCTTATAACCCCTGCCATTCTCTCACATGTTGTAAAATCAGGGTGATAAAGATTTATAGTAAATTCCCTCTTTTTATCAAAATCATACTTTAATTCCCTCTCCACACTGCCACCATTTGCAATACGTCCAACAGTAGTATGGTTTTTGGTAGCTCTCGCACTGCTCCCCCCGGCAGAGAATCCCCCGATAACCAGCGGCCCCTGTGCCGAGGCATAAACTTTGCCATCAGCTCCTACAAGTGGAGTCATGGGAAGAGTCCCTCCAAGAAGGCTGTCTGCATCACCAATAGAAGAAATCATAACATCTATCTTTGTTCCTATCTTGGCGAACGGGGGTAATTTGGCAGTTATCATAACTGCCGCCACATTGTCTGCCTTAAGGGAGCGGGTTTTATTCTTCATGGCCAATCCCTGTCTGGTCAACATGTTTGCAAGGGTCTGATCTGTAAAACCATTTTTTACACTATCACCGGTTCCATCCAAACCTATGACCAATCCATAGCCATAAAGTTGATTGTCCCTGACGCCTCCAATACTGGTGATATCCTTTATCCTGGCACCATAGGCGTAAGACACGACAACAAGACCAACTATGAAAGAAATGATAATATATTTGAAAAATTTTTCTGTTTTCATGGGCAATTTAAGTTACAAGTCTAAATTTCTAAAATGGCCAGACTCTATCGATCTTACGGGTAAGCCAACCAGGCCTCATCTTGTCATTTATTACACCATTACCTGTATAGACGATCCTTGCATCAGCAATGTACTGTGAAGATATCATGTTATCAGATGTTATATCCTCTGGCCTGATGATACCGGTAATAACAATATACTGATCCTCTGCGTTTACCATTAGCTGTCGTCTTCCCTCTATGACCAAATTTCTATTATCAAGGACCTCGATAACTCTTGCAGTTATCCTCGCCTTCAATGTACCATCACGACTCGTTGCACCTTTGCCTGTAAGACTGTTCTTAGAACTACCCCCAATTTTAATTGAAGGTTCAGTCCCCCCGGAAAATATATCTCCATCCGTGAGATCTCTATTCTTCCTGGCGATATATTTCTCCAGTCCCAAGAAGGCTGATATCCCCGCGAAGGTATTGGTATCTTTGCTGGTTTTGGTATCTGCGCTATTTCCACCAGTTGAACTCTCGTCTATAACTATTGTAATGATATCGTTTATATGCCTGGCCTTCTCGTCTGCAAAAAGCGAGACGGCCTTTATTTCCCCAGGCCAGATGCTCCCGGGGGCACGAGATGGAGGTATTCTTACGTCCTGAGCAACCGGGGCCGGTTGATCTATTTTTATTACTTTAGAATTTGACGCACACCCAATCAAAGAACATATAATAAAAAAAATGGGGAAAAAGCTAATTTGCCTTTGAATCCTGTATTGAATATAAAACACAGTCATAACCCCTAACCCGGAATAGTGCCTAAAGTGAACTAAAATTCTACCTGAACCAGAGAATCCCCCATTACCCTTGCATATATGACATTTTTTGATGATATGTTTTTGACCTTGATAATGTCGCCACATGCTCCATCCTGCTTCGACAAACCCATCGTCGTTATCCTGAGTGGACCTTTTTCAACCACGATTCTGACCAGTTTCCCCCTCTTTACCATTACTGCTTCTCTCAACATATTCCTGGTTATTATTGTATTTGGCTGTTTTATACTGGTATTGAGGTTTTTGCCCAACACATCGTTTATATCCGCAACAACCCTTGGGGATATACGATCGAACCACCTTTTCACCAACTTGACATCATCCTTGCCGATATTGGTACCTCTGGCCAGGTATCCTGTGCTGACGACCATATCTCTAAGCACTTCTAATCTTACCCTGACCGTTTTCTCCTTAAGGAAAACTTCTTTATTATAAAATCTAATGGTAAAATTAGAATAGCCGATAAAATCTTCGTTTCTAATGCTTGCAACCCGGCATGTAATGTCTTTTGCCGGAAGGCCAACATCAGATATCCGAGAAAAAAACTCAGTGCGGACAGTCCCTTTCGGCCAAGGCATATTCTCATTAATATAATTAATAATAATGTTCTTTATTGCATTTTTACTTACCTTTGTTACTGGTGTTGCCGGCAATGCGTACAAATAATTACTCATAAACAATATGAAGATGACCAAGGATATAATACTCACCAGAAGCTGAAAAGTATTTCTTTCTTTTGTTTTTTTCATTTACTTATTCTTGTATATAAAATAATTATTAAGTATCTTGCTATCTCTTAAGGTTATTAATCATCTGCAACATGGAATCTGCTGTTTGGATAGCTTTAGAGTTTATCTCGTAAGCCCTCTGGCCCACAATCATTTTAACCATCTCATCAACAGCATTTACATTTGACATTTCAAGGAAGTGCTGTGAGATGGTCCCCCGTCCATCCTCACTGGGATTCCCAGTTATTGCTTCACCGGAACCATCCGTAACATCGTAAAGATTTCTGCCCAGACTGGTCAAACCCGCCGAGTTCAAAAAAACAGCCAGTTCAATCCTCCCGCTTGCTATGGAGGAACCAAAATTATCTGTTGCCGTCCATGTTCCACCGCTATCAATGCTAAAATTAATTGTCTCTGGAGGTATGGTTATTTCAGGTATTAACTTGAGTCCATTAGAATTACAGATAGATCCATCCCTATCAATCTTAAAATTGCCTGCTCTTGTATAGACAGTACGACCGTTATCATCTAATTGAAAAAAACCGTCCCCTTCAATCGCCCAGTCAAAAGGATTGTCGGATTGCTGATAGTCTCCCTGAGAAAACATCTTTTGAACTGAACCAGGCTTTACGCCCATACCAATTTCAATGCCAGCCGGTAGTTGATTGCCGGAGGATGTCTCCGCGCCTGATTTTAAAAGAATCTGATACATGAGATCCTGAAATTCCGCCCTCGACTTTTTAAATCCTACTGTATTAATATTAGCCAGGTTGTTGGCTACTACGTCCTGATTCGTCTGCTGTGCCTGCATACCGGTAGCCGCTGTCCATAAGGCCCTTATCATGTCAATTCTCCTTGTTGTTTACTATATTTTTCCAACGCGGTTAGTTGATAATTTGTCCTGGTCTTGTATGGTCTGCATTACTTTCTGGTATAATCCGAAAGAACGCTGCATATTAATCATCTCCACCATTTGCCTTATGGCCTGCACATTGGAAAGCTCCAAATAACCCGATTGAATCTCAGGATTTTTTCTTACGCTTGGATCTGCCAACCCACCCGGGTCCTGATAAAGACCCCCTCCAAGCCTATTGAGGGCAGACAGGTTACGAAAATCTACAATCTTCAATCTATCAACTTCATTACCATCTACATTTATTGCGCCATTCTCACTGATCTGGATATTATTTCCCGTGATAACAATTTTCCCTGATCCGCCAAGCACATAATTACCATCCTGGGTAACTAGGTTTTTATCCTTATTAAGTGTAAATCTCCCATCTCTGGTATAGGCCAAGCCATTTTCTGTTTGAATAACAAAAAATCCCTTCCCTTGTATAGACAGATCCAAGCCATTATCGGTTTTTTGCATAGCTCCCTGGGAATAATTGGTCACTGTTATCTGTCTACGCTTGGCTTCACCCGGGACATCTCCTTGATCTCCTCTAAAAAAATATAGCTCTTCTGCCTTAAAACCAGGGGTGTCAACATTGGCAATATTATTCGTAACGCTATCAAGCCGATTAATCTGCCTGATACATTCATGTGCTATTATACTAATACTATTGCTCATAGATTTTTACCTTTTCTGTTGTTATGCAGCAATTTGTATGCCATAGCGGCCCAGGTTATAGACCACGGATAGTGCCTGAACGAAAAGTCCGTTTTTATGTGGGTTGGGTTGAGCCTGCAGGGTTATGTTGGGTTTCGTACCTTAAACCAACTTACTAAAATCAGGCACTATAGATAGGCAATTTTGTTCGCATAGGCAATTTTTGCCAGACGTAAAGGATCAACCACAGGCACATACAGACTTTTACCCTGCGAAGTCCGCACTGGTGAAAGTTTCAGGGTTTTTGCAGTGTAATCTTATCTGTGCCTCTCCCTATATTGCTCATTGATTGAGTAGACAAAAGCCAATATTTCAGCAATAGCCTTATAAATCTCAGGAGGAATTTGTTCATCGATATCAAGTCGGCTTAGAATCTGTACCAGAGCAGGATCTTTCCTTATGGGTATATTATGCTCCATGGCCAGTTTTATAATTTTTTCAGCTATTGAACCTCTTCCTTTAGCAGTTACCTTTGGAGCTGCATCCCTTTTGTTATCATATTCTATGGCAGCCGCTATAGTATTTTTTTTCTTATACCTGTCCATCAAAAATACCTTTTCTTTTTAAGGTAATTATGCCAAAAGATCTACCTTATCTTGCGCAAATAGACCTTGAAACTCGCGAGATTCATCCTTTTTTAGAATATCCGTATCTACCATACACTCAAGGTAGTCTACTTTATATTCCAAGTCCTTAAGTCTTTCGCGCAATTCATCCAAAAAAGGCAGTATAAAATTGCGCAACTCATTATGCTTACATTTCAAAATACAGCCTATATTCTTTTCTGCAATTTTTGCATCAATAGTAATGTCACCCAATGCATCCATATTTAGCAGAAACATGACACGCTTGTGCTTTTGCCGACCTCTGCCTTCTGAATTTTTATCTTCAAATTTAATAAAGATTTCCGCCAATCCCATATTTTCCGGAAATAATATAGGAATTTGAAACATATACTTGCCTTCATGCTCCTGAAACAGATAATTTATCACCTGATGGGATTCGATCGTCTTTAATGATGAGTTAAGAAAAACAGAAAGTTTTTCTGCTGCTGGAAGATTTCTGGTTTCCGCCAACAGTTTAAGCTTATCAGACACCCTTATCAGGAGTCCTTTAAGGCTTTGGGAAGAATCATTTAGATTTGCAGTCTTAACAAGGCCCTTATTTACAGCATTTTTAAACCCTTTTTCCATTAAATAGCCAAATTTGTATATATAGTTCTTTAAAAAAAGCTTATCATTCAGATTTTCCTTAGAGATCATTAAAGATTCTAATATGTTTTGTATATTCTCTACGTTCTCTTTTCCCAGATGTGATACTAACTCCCCAAGGCTCTCTTGATTGAACACCTTGCCTAGCTGCATAAAGAGGTCATGGAGTGCCTTTGGATTCGAACGATAGGACTTAAGATAATCAGAGATTTTGGAATCTTCTGTCTTTTTTTCATTCTGCATGAAACGAAGAATAACCTTGGGATGTAATTGCTCAACTTTTACCGTAATTTTTTCACCTCCCTTAAACGGTATCTCAGAATCCACTAAAATCTTCGCTGTTTTCAGTAGGATTGCCAACTTCCTGTCGCTGATTTTTTCCAGGACATCCGCTTCTACAACTTCATTGACAGAAAGAGGAGGTAAAAAAAACTCTTTTTTTGGATCTGTAATGGGGGACTTAATTTGCGAAATTAGATCGGAGTGGACGGGATTAAAGATATTAGGCATTTTCGTTCTTTTTGCGATCAAGATCTAAAATAAGGCGTATCTCTCCCTCTGTTAAATTCAACATATGGGCCATCTCTTTCTCACTCAGACCCTGTTCGGCCAAATTTATGACCTCTTCATACCTTTCTCCACGGTTTGAATCGCCCAATTTCATTTCTTCAAACTTGTTGTCTGACTTTTCTATAAGAATTTTCAACTTCTTTTCTTTTTCATCTAAGGTATATGCTATCTCTTTAAGAGATTTTCTGCTCTCATTTAAAGTTTGCAAAAGATAATCAGCAGAATGCCGGGAATCTTCTATCAGCTTTTTGAATTCAGGTAAAGTATCTGCATCTATTGCGAAGTATCTCTTCTTTATTTCTTTGTTTACTGTTCGGACAAGAAATACAATGGCAAAAAATAGCACTAAATCCGCAAAAATTTGAATAGCCGGCAATAATTCTATAGCCATCTCATACCTTTATGTCTACTTTTCCCCCAATCTCATCAGCAGATAGATCATTGCTGACATCAGAGGAATCTTCTTTTTCAGTCTTTTGCTTGCCGCCCTTAGGGTTCTTTTTTTTCTTACGTTGACTTTCCTCCTTTTCCTCTTTTTCTTTAATCCTAAGTCGCTCACTTTCTTCAAGATTTTTTATTTTTTCCCTTAGCAAGATTTTTTCTTTATCTAATTGATCTCCAAAGTATTGTTGCTGGACATCAGGGTGCCGTTGCTGAACCTGTTGAATCCGCTCAGTAGCATTCGATTGTAATATTATTTGCTGCACATCAAGTGATCTGACCATGACTCCAACGCCCCCTTTCGAACAAAGGCTTTACTACTGACTTTTATAATCACGCCATAATTATGGTCTGGTATCAATTATGATATTTTCCAGCATCTTCCACGCCCTTTCTATTTTTTCTTCCTCCTTAATATCTGCCCTTTCTTTTCGCACTGACTTCCCCGTGGAGTAAATAATATATACATTACCTTCCCCGTCATTAATTACTCTTGTACCCTCTTTTTCCTGCTCTAACATTATCTGGATCGTTTCATCACTTACTCCCGCCTTCTTCAATTCAATGACCTGTTCTGGCGTAATAGCATAAGTATATGGCAAAAGGATCATTGTGAAAAATAAAATTATTATAAAATATGCCCTTTTCATTTTTCAATAAAGAATCATTGTTTATGCTATAACTAGATAAGTATCATTATAGTAATTAAATAAAATTAATCCTATTTATTTTTCTTCAAGATACTCTTTAATTTCAACATTGTCTGAGAATGAATTTGACAAATCCTTGACTCACTCAATTCCATTACCCTTCCTATTTCCTTTAGTGTTAACTCATCATAATAATATAAGGACAAAACTAGCTTCTCTTTTTTAGACAATGAATCTATTGCATGCTTTAATGCCTCTTTCAGCTCATTATGTGCGAGAACAGAAAAAGGATTATTTTGATCAATTTTTTCTAAGACATCATGGGCGCCATACTTTTCACAATAATTAGGATCCAAATTATCAGTACTCAAGATGCAAACTCCCTTTGCTTCATCAAGAAGCTTATAATACTCATCAATTGATATACCGAAAAAATCTGACACCTCTTCATCTGTTGGATGGCGTTTGAGCTTCCTTTGTAATGTTGCAAATGCCTTTTCCAGCTTTGCAGCTTTGTTTCTGGCCGATCTGGAGACATCATCTCTTAACCTCAATTCATCTAAAACAGCTCCCTGAATCCTAATTCTGGCATATGTCGCAAATGGTACATTCCTCGTTTCATCAAATTTATTTAAGGCGGATATCAATCCTATTATACCAACATTGATCAAATCATCTTTGCTTACATGATTCGGTAATCTTAAAGCAATCCTTTCGACGATATTCTTAACGAGAGGTGCATATTTAATTATGAGTTTGTCGCGCTTTTTTTTATCAGTCATGCCTGTTAACATTTGTCCCGCCAAAGAACTTGGGAACTGTCCGCAAATTCAACACAAATCCAAACACAATATTGTCCAACTTATTTGCGGACAGTTCCTTAGTGGTTTAATTTTCGTAATCTTCCGGCCGCTCTTGACATAATTTCTCGGCGACCGC
>JAJSZP010000087.1 GCA_030262775.1 Deltaproteobacteria bacterium
CGTGCTACAGCTAAATTTTTCACTATGCCACCACCTTCTTTAAGTATTCATCTACCAATCGATCATGATCTTCGATTGTAATTTCATTTTTTATGATCTCTTCAGCCTTCACAATAGCTTTCTCAAGCACTTCCTCCTGAAGCCTTAATTTCGCCTGATTAATTTCATAATCAATGTTTCGAATAGCTTGTTCTTTTAATTTATCAGCTACGGATTCCGCCTCATTTAGTATTCTTTCCTTGGCCTCATTCCCCTGTCGTATATAATCATCGACAATGTTCTTGCCTTCTTGATCTAACTGAGCCAGTTTTTCTGTGTATTCCTCAAGCTTTTCCTTGGCATCCTTTTTCTTGGTTTCAAGTTCGCTTAACTGATTTTCTATCCCCTTAATACGAGCACCGAAAAATTGAGAAATCGGCTTTCGCAAAAGAAAAAACAGACCAAGAAATAAAACAGAAAAATTCATAACCCGATATGTATCTGTAGCCACCCATCCTTTCGGCCCGTGCTCTTCTCCGGATGAACCCAAAGCTACTCCAACAAAAAAGAACAGAAGCGCAGTAATTATAAAAATTACAATTGAATTACGCTTCATACTGCTGCTAATTCCAGGAACCTTCATTTAAAAAGCCCTCCCCAAAATTTTATGACTAATAGCAATTGCAATATCATCAAGCTCTTTTTGCAGCGATATCCTGACACTTTCCGCATCCTTTGCAACTTTCTCACGCACCTCGGCAAGATCCGCCTGAGCCTTTTGATTTATTTTTTCGATTATCATTTTTTCTTCATCAGTAGCTGTCTGTATTAAAGCGTCTTTTTCTCCCATGCCCTTACCCCTTGCCTCTTTTAAGCCTGAAGTAAAAGCATCATCTTTTCCCTTGCTATCACTGTTACACGCATCAATATTCTGCTCAAGACCTGTAATTTTTTCTTTTCTCTGAATTAGTATGTTTCTGATTGGTTTATATAAAACAACATTAAGCGCCCATATCAAAAACAGGAAATTTATGATTTGTATAAATAACGAACCATCTAAGCTTATCATTGAACTTCCTCCGCTACCGATTTTTGAATAATTTATTAAAAATATTCTTTCAAAAGTTAAATTCCGCTGATCTATATATTAACTATAATAAATTGTCAAAGGTTTTTTTAATTTTTGCTATTTTTTTACCTTTTATTCAACCATAAACCTCCTCATACTTACATTAATTAAAAGGCCTATACATATCATAACGGTAATAAGTGATGAACCCCCATAGCTGATAAATGGCAATGTAACTCCTACTACCGGCAGCAACCCCATTACCATGCCAATATTAATAATTACCTGCCAGAATATCATTGCTGTGATACCGACTGAAAGTATGGTGCCGAATGGTTCTCGACATCTATAAGCTACATTCAATCCCTTTATGATAAGTATCAGAAAAACAATAAGAATAATTACAGAACCTATTAACCCCCATTCTTCTGCCAAAACTGAAAATATGAAATCCGTGTGTTGTTCAGGAAGGAATGAAAGTGCATTTTGCGTTCCTTTCAAAAACCCCTTGCCGGATATCATGCCTGAACCTATAGCAATTTTCGATTGTATAATATGATAACCGGTCCCAAGAGGATCCCTGTCTGGATCCAAAAATGTCAATATCCTCGCTTTCTGATATTCTCTCAAAAAAAACCAGACTAAAGGGATGCTTATTACACCCGAAAGGATTAAGTATAAAAAGGAACGCCTCTCAATTTTTATAAAAACCGTCATAGAACCAGCAATTAAAACAATCAATATGGCCGTTCCCAAATCCGGTTGTTTTACTATTAGAATAAAAGGAATTATTGTCAGTAAAAAAGGATTAATAAGTTCGCGCAAAGTTAAGCCTGTTGTATTTGCATGTTTTGAATAATATCTGGCCATAATTATTATTACAGCGATCTTTACCAGCTCAGATGGTTGAATTGAAAAAAGTCCAAACTTCAGCCAGCGCATAGCACCTTTAGAGCCTTCACCGAATATTAACACACCAACAAGGATAGAAATGCATAAAATATAAATTATGTGCCCCCATCGATCAAAAATTTTGTAATTGAACAAAAAAGAAATAACTAAAAAAATTAATCCAACAAAATACCATACAAGCTGCTTATAATATTCCATCTGAGGCACCTGTGTTCCAGCCGTTACTGAACTATATAAAGTAACAAGCCCCAAAAAGCCAAGTATAAAAGCTAAGCTCAATAAGCTCCAGTCGAAGTTTTGTACAAGACGGCGGTCAAACATATTAACCTTCTAAATTGGTTTTTTTAAACTACTCACGTAGATAGGCTGAAACTCCCTTAAGCCTTCAGCCTTTTTTATCTTTATCGGAATTATTTGACGTCAAAGTTAATTCACCACCTATTGATAAATAGGTTGTTATCAGTTCCCTCGCAAGTGGAGCGGCAGCACTTGAACCATGTTCACCATGTTCAACAATAACGCCTACAGCTATCTGTGGGTCCTCTGATGGAGCATAAGCTACAAACCATGCATGTGGTTTTAACTGATTCAATTTATTTACTTTATCTATAGAAGTATTATCATTACTGCCGGTCCTGCTTACAAGCTGAGCTGTCCCCGTTTTACCGCTGATATCAACATCATCAACATGTGCAATCCATGCAGTTCCTTTTCTTTTGTTAACTGCCTCCCAAAGTCCTTTTCTCACAATCTCTAACGTCCGTTGACTAACAGCCAATCTGCCTGTAACCTTGCTATTGTTTTCATTGATTAGTTTACCTTCTGCTGTCTCTATCTTTTTAAAAATCAATGGTTTATACCTTATTCCTCCATTTGCTATTCCAGAAATCAAAGTCATCATCTGCAAAGGAGTTACAAGATTATAGCCCTGCCCTATAGCAACGGAAAGAGTTTCACCTAACTGCCATCCAATGCCTGTACGAGCCCTTTTCCAGGCAGCGGTTGGTATCAAACCCTTTGCTTCATGATCAAGGTCAATACCTGTTGCTGATCCCAGGCCACAAGCTCTGGCATACCATGCCAGTCTATCAACACCCAGTTTTTGGCCGACCTGATAAAAAAAAACGTCACATGATTCAGCCAATGCCTTCACAACATTAACTTTATCGTGTCCTCTTTTTTTCCAGCATCTAAAAACCCGATTACCGCACTTGTAATATCCCGGGCAATAAAATGATGTATTGGCATCAATTATTCCTTCCTCAAGGCATGCTATTGCCGTAACTATCTTATATACAGAAGCTGGGGGATACTCAGCGTTGACAGCCTTGTTTTCCATTGGCCTGAATGGATTAGAAACAAGAGAATCCCATTGTTCATGTGACATACCGTTAACAAATGCATTCTGGTCAAATGCAGGGCTGCTGGCCATAGCCAGTATATGTCCTGTAGCCGGCTCCATAACTATTATTGCGCCAGCCAAACCTTCCAAAAGTTCTTCAGCCTTTTTCTGGAGTAAATAATCAATTGAAAGATAAATATTGTGGCCCGGAAAAGCTTCAACGGTTCTCAAAACTCTAACAACCTGACCTGCCGCATTTACCTCGACCTGCCGCCCTCCACGCTTACCTCTCAATAGACCCTCATAAGTTTTTTCCACACCAAATTTTCCAATATAATCACCTGCTCTATAACCAGAATATTTTCCCGATTTAAGCTCATCGGAACTAATTTCACCTAAATAACCTATTAGATGAGCCGCACTTTGCCTATAAATATAGTGCCTTCTTGGTTTAACGCTAACAACAATACCAGGAAGATTATATTTATGAACCTCTATAGCAGCCAAAGCATCTCGCCCTATATCCTGTTTTAATAAGATAGGAGTATAGGAAGATATTCCCTTGTGACGGTTGATTTTTGACATAAACTCTGTTGCCGGAACATCTATATATTGAGAGAGTATTTCAATTGTATGTTCAACAGGTTTGGCATCTTTCAAAATTATATTCAAATCAAATGATGGCCTGTTATCAACCAGCAACTTTCCATTGCGATCAAAAATTAATCCTCTTGAAGGGTCTATATTTTGCAATCGTATACAGTTGTTTTCTGAAAGACGTCTAAGCTCATTCCCTTCAATCACCTGGAGATAAAAGAGGCGGGCAATAAGTACTAAAAAAGCCGTTAAGACTAAAAAGACAGCCCCGGTCAAACGTCTTTTATACCAGTCACTATCTGCGCCCTGTAAGTATTTGATCAAAGTTCCTCTTATTTTACCTAAGTTGAGCGATTTGTGACGGTCCGGCCATTATTTTAGCTTTTTTCAGCAATTAGTCCATTAAACCATTTTTCCAATTTCATATGAATATAATTCAAAAATGTTATAAAAAAGAAGCCCGTACATCCTGCCCATAAAATTTGAAAAATAACAGACCTTATAGTAATCGCGAGAAACAGCGAATCCGAACCTGACATAAAAACACTGGCAATAAATATTATATTCTCCATCAATACGCCGGCAGCGACAATAAACAGCAACAAAATATTATTGCGTGCATATAAATATTCAATAACTAACTTAACAACGATAAACAGCCAGAAATATGTTGTTAAATACAGGCCAAAAGTCCCTCCTGAAAGATTATCCATTAAAAATCCCAGTACAAGTACAAAAAGGATGCCTTCACGGGCATGGCGAAACAGACCGAGATAAATAATAAAGGGAATCAAAAGGTCATAAAAATTATTGAATAAAGAAATATGAGGCATAATTGTTGTCTGAAAAATTACAAGGCAGAGACAGACGCAAATATAAAAACAATACGTCATTGCTCACTCACAAAATCATGTTTTGGAGAATCCAATACCACTAAAACCTCTTCAAGTTTTTCAAAATCTACATAAGGCATAACCGTTACTTCTTGGAATATACCTGAATTACGCTTGACAGTTTTCGTAACATAACCAACACGCAGGCCTTTAGGAAAAACGCCATCTAAACCTGAAGAAACAACTGTGTCTCCAAGTTTAATATCATGCTTTCTTAATACATATTTAGAAAGACATCTTCCATCTGATTGGCCTTTGATAAGCCCTCTATCCCTGGTTCTCTGAACTAAAGCATCTACAGCACTATTCTGGTCAATAATCAGCAACACCTTGGAATAATTATAACTAGTATCTATAATCTGCCCTGCAATGCCTTCAGGCACTACTACAGGCAAACCCTTTTCAACTCCATGGGATTTGCCTTTATCTATGATTATTGTTTTAAACCAGGGAGAGGGATCCTGGCCAACAACTTCGGCGACAAGGACCTTATTAGTCATAGTTCTTTGGAAATTCAATAAGTTACGGAGTCTAAAATTGGAAATTGCTACTTCACGATACTTATTGTTTTTATCTATGGCATGGTTTATTGCTTTTTTAAGGTTATCATTCTCTTTTGCAACTGAAACCAAAAAAAAATAATGGCCCCATATGTTTTTTAAAAATTGAACGGAGTTGGTAACAGTTTTCTGAAAAGGAGCAATAAAAAAAATAGCAATCCGACCAGACCCATAGGAAAAATATCGGCTATTGTTAACTGAAAGGATTATGATGTTAACAACGATCAAAGCAACCGCGCCAACTATCATCACCATTTTTTTAGAAAACATGAAACTATATGATCATAACTTGTTTGAGTAGTTCAATACTGTCAATAACTTTACCGGAACCTAGTGCAACTGTGGATAATGGGTCATCAGTTATTGTTATTGGAAGATTTGTTTCCTCCTTGAGAAGATTATCTAAATTTTTTAACAAAGCACCGCCACCCGTCAATACAATTCCTCTATCCACTATATCAGCAGCCAGCTCAGGTGGAGTTTGTTCAAGAGCTATTTTTACAATCTCAACAATAGCATCTATCTGCTCAGAAATCGCGACCCTTATCTCTTCGGAATCAATGGCAAGAATTTTAGGAATCCCTGATGCAAGGTCCCTGCCCTTGACCTCAATTGTTTCCAGGTTCTCGGGGTCAGGGTAAGCATTACCTATTGATGTTTTAATAATCTCGGCTGTTCTCTCTCCAATCAACAGATTGTATTTTCTTTTGATATGCTGTATTATTGCTGCATCCATTTTATCACCAGCCACCCTGATAGACCTGCTGTAAACAATTCCTGCCAGAGAAATCACAGCAACTTCAGTTGTACCTCCACCGATATCGACCACCATATTACATATAGGTTCTGTAATAGGAAGTCCTGCTCCTATCGCAGCAGCCATAGGCTCTTCAATTAAAAATACCTCACGGGCCCCCGCTGATTCAGCCGATTCCTTAACAGCACGCTTTTCAACCTGAGTAATTCCCGATGGTACTGCAACAACAATTCTTGGCCTGACAAATGTCCGCCTATTATGTACCTTGTGTATAAAATGACGCAGCATTGCTTCAGTGACTTCGAAATCAGCAATAACGCCATCTCGCATTGGACGAATGGCTACTATATGTCCTGGCGTCCTTCCCAGCATATTTTTCGCCTCAAGCCCTACTGCCAACACCCGGTTTTTCAATCTGTTGTCAGTACGCACAGCAACAACCGAGGGTTCACTTAACACAATGCCCTTGCCTTTAACATAAACAAGTGTATTTGCAGTACCTAAATCAATGGCAAGATCATTTGAAAATATACCTAAAATACCATCTAAAAATAAACTCATGGCTCCTCATTCTCGCTCGTAAATAGCGCATATGTTATGACCTAAATTGAGCAATTTTTACTTGATCTGCACTAATCTTTTGCGCATGCAGACTTGCGAAAAGTCTCGACATATCCATTGGTATGCCTGAGCTTTTCGCAAATCTTGCTGCATCAAAATCCTGGCACATTTCTTCGCAAAAAATCGCTCAACTTAGGTATTCGATTAATTTAATAATAAATTGCTACCAAAAATATCCTGTTATTACAAATAAAAATTATAATTGATGAACTCGTAAAAAGCTATGTTATGCCGCCTGCGGCACTGTAATCAAAAACAACTTGTCAATTATATCAAAAGATTATGGTTTAGTTATTTGAAAGTCAATATTTACAAAATAAGTTCCATCACAGTATTGTGTAATATCGGTCTAAATTTCTTTATTTTATTATTATCACGTAATGGATGTACACGGTTTGTTAAAAGTATAACGATAATTGATTGATCAAGATCCATCCAGAACGATGTCCCTGTAAAACCAAGATGCCCTATACTTCTTTTAGAAAAAAGACTGCCACAACTCGAATCAGGTAAAGATGGTGTGTCAAACCCAAGTGCTCTGCCTGAATTTTTCTGCCGTTCAAAAAACTTGTTTATTAACTCTTTTTTAAAATCATACGAATGTTCATGGAAAGCGAATAAAAGTGAAGACAAGAGAACCTTCACATCCATAGCGGTCCCAAAAAGGCCGGCATGCCCAGCTATCCCCCCCACGACATAGGCATTATCATCGTGTACTAAACCATCCAGAAGTATTTTGCGCCAGGGGCAAAATTCTGTAGCAGCAAAACAATCCATATAACTCTCAGAATAAAGGCTTACAAAAAAAAGATTTTCAAGCCCAAGGGGCATGTAAATATCTTGAATTACGAAGTGGTCTAAAGATCTTCCAGATATTTTTTCAACAATCCATTCAAGAATCATAAATCCAAGATCACTATATAATAGATTTTTACCTATAGGATGCATAAGAGGTTCATTTATGAGAAAGTTCCTTAAAACCTTTTTCCGAAAATTATACGGAATTTTTAGCAACTCAATATAATATGGTCGATAATCAGGCAGACCAGAATTATGACAAAGAAGATTTCTAATAGCTATTTGTTTCTTATCCGTATTTCTAAATTCAGGCAATACTGTTCCAAGATTTTGCTCAAGCTCCAGTTTTCCTTGCTGAATCAACTTCATCACTGCCAGTGTAGTTACAAGAGGTTTCGTAAGGGACGCCAAATCAAAAATAGTGTTTTTTGTCATTATGCGTTTTGAGAATATATTTGCATATCCATAAGCCTCAAAAAAAATAATCGAATCATCTTTTGAAACCAAAAGTACCCCTCCAGGGAATACCTTGTCTTTGACGCCCTTTCTCATCAAATCATTAATTTGAGACATACGAGGGAATGCTTTTGGTAATAGTTCACGGTTCACGGTTGTGGGTTTACAGTTAACTGTTACCATTTATGATGTGGCCACTTCATGAAATGAAAGTAAATTACTATCAGAATCAAGAGTTGCTGTAATTCCGAACGGAATAGTAATATTGTTTCTCCCATGTCCTGCTTCAAGGCCAGAAAGAATAGGAATATCATCATCCTTGAAAATATTATCAATAACACTAAAAACTTCTTTAATCTTACCGCAATCTTCAAAAAAACCTAGAACAAGGCCGGCAATACCCTCAAAATATCCGGCCATTTTCATCTGAGTCAGCATTCTGTCAATTTTATATGCAGCCTCCCCTCTGTCTTCAAGAAAAAGAATATGATCTTTAAAGCTGGGCTGAAAAGGAGTTCCCGCCAGGTGGCACAAGGTAGCAAGATTCCCTCCTGAAACAATTCCTGAAGCCGAACCATGTCTAAGTACAATACTTTTTTCTATTGTTATTTCAAGCTTGGTGTCTGAAAGAAAAGTAGCCATCATTGATTTTTTTGTCTTTTGAGAAGCATTAGATAAAGTTGTTACCATTGGGCCGTGAAATGTCACAAGACCGCACTTTGTATATATCGCAGATAAAATTGCAGACACATCGCTGAATCCAACAAAAATCTTTGGATTATTCCGTATGATGTTATAATCCAATAATGGAAGAATCCTTATTGAACCATATCCTCCTCTTGCACAAACAATAGCCTTTATTGAACTGTCTGCAAAAAGTTTATTCAGCAAATTTGCCCTGTGAACATCAGACCCGGCAAGATATCTGTTCCTGTCAAACATATCATCTAAAACAGATAGACAGAACCCCATTGATTCCAAAACATGAACACCATGATTATAGTTCTCCATATCAAAATGGCTGGCTGGAGCAGCGATTCCGATCTCATCGCCGGGTTTAAGTCGAGCAGGTCTTAGGACGCGGTCAAAAATAAGCTGGCATTTTTGCATCCCAACTTCACCATATCTTTCATCAATCTTCATTCGCACCTGATTTTAGTAAAATTGACCTCGAAATAGCCCGCTATTCCTGCGGTTTTGCTCAATCAGATTGATGAAATCTACGGCAAATTTGGGCGCAAATTCTACCAACTTATTTTTGACCGAGCCCTAAGTATGTTTTTTGAATTCATACTAACATAATAATTTTATAAACAGTCAGGGCAATTGCATCAAAATTTTAGACCTTTAAAAATCAAATAGTTACGTAATACAGCAGACTACTTATTAGTGCTTATTTTTGAAGCGATATTTGCAACATATTGATTTTGGGCTCTTTTTTGGGGCAGGCTTACCCCTTAACTTCTCCGTAAAAATCAAATGCTTGCCAATTTCAGGACATTGTTTTTCCCATAAAGAGCTTATATCGAATATCCAAAAACAGTTCACCATTCTTGACATAGTATATTCAAAGTGTTAGATATGTAAAGATCGGGGCGTGGCGCAGTCTGGTAGCGCACTTGAATGGGGTTCAAGGGGTCGGAGGTTCAAATCCTCTCGCCCCGATCAAAAAAGTCTAATAAATCTGGTTGGTTAGCCATATAGCTTTCCCGCCTTTTTTATTTGATTTTTGTTCTTTTTGGGTTTTGTGTAACCTATAGCTCGGCGCAAATGAATTGATACTTGACATGGCCATCTATAAAGCTTGATGCTCAAGAATTAGACTAAAAAAATGGTATCAATTCATTTGCGCCGAGCTATAACTTTTCCTGTTCTTTATTTCACGTTTTTGGATGAAAACAGTTGCCATGGCTTAATGCTCCTTTCTATCAACATATTTCCTATTATCAACGGACTCTAACATCTTCTTCCTTGAACAGTCGCCAGGTACAGATCAGGTAACTCTTTAGTTCACTATGCACTGCGTATTCTTGACACAATGGAACTGGGAACTTTAAACAGGTCGGGCAACTTCCTATACTGTTAGAATATTGAAGTTTTGAGAACTATTTGTCATTTTTATCATACAATTACAAATTACATAATGTCAATAAACTCTGGGCAGCAATTCTAATTATGGCTTTTAATGATGGCCATCAATGTTGCTTTCGGCTTGGTTTCTGCCCCGGTTATAAGAAATCAGGCCAAGTGAGTAGAGAAAACTGCCAAAGGC
>JAJSZP010000088.1 GCA_030262775.1 Deltaproteobacteria bacterium
ATAAACAATTTTAGGGGCAACTCAACCTTTTCCCCCTCTGGAGGCAAAGGCAATTTTATCCCCTTTCAGGGGTTAAACCAAAGCCGGCCCCTCCGGGGTCGGATTTTTACTATACAGCATTTTGTAGTTTATAATAATTTATTGAGAAGTTATAGATGAATTTGTTACTATTCAAAGTTTAGACGTCTTTGTAAAAAGCTTCAGTTTCAAGGCGCGCAAGTCCTTAGGAAAGAGGCGTACTAATAGCCTACACCGCAATGGCTTGCCCTGTTAAATCGGTATTGCCGTTTTATAATGCAAAAATTTAACAGGGCTGAGATACAATGCAATACAGAAAATGGATTTTTTACGAAGCCGTTAAAAGGAGTTATTAATGAGTTTAACAGACATACTGCCTCTTGAAAAATGGGTCGAATTTGAGAATGAAATACACAGAAGATCTGGCCTTAATGCTAATGTTTACGACATCAATGGAATCAGAATAACTGATAATACAAACTGGGCGAACAGGCTTTGTCCTGTTATTAAGGCAAATGATAAGGGAATAAGCTTTATTTGTGCTGTTGCAAATATGAACATGGCTTTCCAGACAAAGCTCAACGGTGAACCCGTTATAGAAGAATGTGATGCAGGCCTGATTAAAATAGCTGCCCCCATATTTGTCGGCGACGAATTTATTGGAACAGTTGGAGGCTGCGGACTTTTAATTGAAGGAGGAGAAGTTGACTCTTTTCTTATAAACAAAATAACCGCTATTGATGAAAATAAGATAAAAAGCCTTTCAGATGACATTAAGACAATTTCAGAAGAAGAGGCTCAAGCCATAACAGATTATACCTGGAACCAGATTAACCTGTTTGTCAAAGATTATGTAAACAAACAACACTCAATATCATTAACCGCATAGCGCGCCGAGGTGCTTTTATAAGCAGTTTTGAGTTTAGAGAAAAAAGCTTTTTAAGAAAGAAAAACAGCATGGTTTTGCTAAGGAACCTGAACGGTTACGAATATCAAATTAATGACGGAAAAAGAAACAAAACACGTACCCTGTATTTTAGCTCCGGCCGGGAATAAAGACTCATTTTTAGCTGCTCTTGCTGCAGGGGCAGATGCTGTATATTGCGGTCTTAAAATATTATCCGCCAGAATGGAGGCAAAAAACTTTTCTATTGAAGAGCTAATTCCTCTTATTCAGCTTGCCCATGATATGGGAACGAAAGTTTATGTGGCATTCAACTCCCTTTTAAGGCAGGATGATCTTAATATTGCGGGAAGGCTTCTTGAACAGTTGGACAGGTTCGCTAAACCTGATGCACTTATAATACAGGACCTTTCACTTATAGAGTTAATCAGGCAAACAGGTTTTACTGGAGAAATCCATTTATCTACACTTGCGAATATAAGCTTTCCAATGGCTTTGAAGCTTGTTCGCGAACAACCCGGAGTTAACCTGGTAGTTGTTCCAAGGGAGCTGAGTATAGATGAAATCAAGGCTATGGCTAAGGCCTGCCCAGGCGGCCTTGGTCTTGAAGTGTTTGTTCATGGGGCTCTTTGTTACGGGGTTTCAGGCAGGTGTTACTGGAGCAGTTATATGGGCGGCAAAAGCGGGCTCAGGGGCAGATGTGTTCAGCCATGCCGCAGGTTTTATACTCAGGAAAATACCACAAAAAGATTTTTTTCGTGTCAGGACTTAAGCATTGATGTGCTTGTCAAGATTTTGTTGCCTGTCCCTGAAGTGAAGGTCTGGAAGATTGAAGGTCGCAAAAAAGGTCCACATTATGTATATTATATAATTAAAGCCTATCAGATATTAAGAGATCATGGAAGCGATCCGCAGATGAAGAAAACAGCTATTCAACTGATATCAAGAGCCCTTGGCAGGGAAAGAACACATTTTAATTTTCTGCCGCAACGGCCATATAATCCTGTAAATGTAAATGGTCAAACCGCTTCAGGCCTTTATATAGGGAAAATAAAAGGCCATAAAAATAAACCTTATTTTATTCCGGTAGAGGAGCTTTTGCCAGGCGATATTCTGCGTATAGGATATGAAGATGATCATTGGCATAGTGTAAACAGGGTCGGCAAATACGTGCCTAAAAGGGGACGCTTTTATCTTAAGCTGGCTTCAGGAAAAAATGTTTCGTCAGAAGCTCCTGTTTTCCTGATAGACAGACGGGAAAAGGCTCTTGGAGAAATGATGGCCAAAGTTGAGAATAGGCTGTCCAAACCGCAAGAGGTTAGAGTTGATTCCTCGACATTTAATGCCGGACTTTCAAATAGATATAACAAAAAGCAGGGGGCATTTGAAATTCATGTATTCAGGAAAATTAACAAGAAAAAATCCCAGAATCAGACTGGAATCTGGCTGTATGATGAATTCCAGGAAAAACTACATAGCGGCATTGCGTCTAATATCTGGTGGTGGCTTCCACCGGTTATATGGCCTGAACATGAGGAAAAATATAAAAAGACCATAGAATTTATATTAAAAAGAGGCGGCCGTAATTTTGTCCTGAATATTCCCTGGCAGATGGCCTTTTTTAAGGAACAAAAAAATTTAAGTTTATGGGCAGGGCCATTTTGCAATATAACAAATACGCTGGCCATAGATTCCATGGCAAATTTGGGCTTTGCCGGAGTTATTGTCAGCCCTGAGTTGGGCAGAAAAGATTATTTGCAATTACCGGAGCACAGTCCTCTTCCTTTGGGTATTGTAATATCCGGCAGCTGGCCTCTTAGTATCTCACGCTTTCTGGCAGAAGATGTTCAAACAGAGAATTTATTCAGCAGCCCAAAGGGAGAACAGGCCTGGGTAAAAAAATACGGATCAGACTTATGGGTATATCCCAACTGGAAGTTGGATCTCCGCGATAAAAAGGAAAGGTTTCAAAAAGCTGGTTACAGTCTTTTTGTACATATTGTAGAACCTTTGCCCAAAGGAGTTAAAATGAAAAAAAGACCCGGGCTCTGGAATTGGGACCTGGGTCTTTTTTAGCTTATTTTAGACTTTTTTTATTTTTTCTCGTCTTTTACTTCCTCAAAATCGGCATCTACCACATCTTCATCTTTGGATGAAGAATCCCCCCCTGCCTGTTGTGCACTTTCAGCACCAGCACCAGCGCCAGCTTGCTGTTCTCCGGCTTGAGATGCAGATGCCTGCTGATACATGGCTTCAGCCAGTTTATGTGAAGACTGGGTTAATTCATCGCTTAATCGTTTGATCTCTGCTTCATCATCCCCTTCTATTGCTTTTTTAAGCTGGCTTATTGCATTCTCAACCTTGCTCTTGGTGGCGCTGTCAACTTTGTCTCCAAGATCTTTTAAGGATTTTTCAGTTGAATAGATCAAAGCATCCGCAGTATTGCGAGCGTCTACCAAAGATCTTTTCTTTTTGTCCTCATCTGCATGAAGTTCCGCATCTTTTACAAGATTGTCTATTTCTTCCTTTGACAAACCGGAAGAGGCAGTAATCTGGATTGACTGCACCTTGGCAGTAGCCATATCCTTTGCAGATACATTCACTATACCGTTGGCATCAATGTCAAAGGTTACTTCTATTTGAGGCACACCCCTTGGCGCTGGTGGAATCCCAACGAGTTCAAATCGTCCCAGGGTCTTGTTGCCTGCCGCCATTTCCCTTTCTCCCTGCAGAACATGAATAGAAACCGCAGGCTGGCTGTCTGCAGCGGTTGAGAAAATCTGGCTCTTTTTGGTAGGAATTGTTGTGTTTTTTTCGATCAGCTTTGTCATAACGCCGCCCAGGGTCTCGATTCCAAGACAAAGGGGCGTAACATCAAGGAGCAGAACGTCCTTAACATCTCCTTTAAGCACTCCTCCCTGAATGGCTGCCCCCACCGCAACAACTTCGTCAGGGTTAACGCCTTTGTTAGGTTCTCTAACAAATAGTTTTTTAACTCTTTCCTGAACAGCCGGCATACGAGTCATGCCGCCAACAAGTATAATCTCATCAATATCTTTTGGAGAGAGGCCTGCATCTTTAAGTGCAACCTGGCATGGTTTCTCAAGTTTGTCGAGCAAATTACTTACAAGCGCTTCAAGTTTGGCTCTTGTTATTTTTATGTTAAGGTGCTTTGGCCCACTGGCGTCGGCGGTTATGAATGGTAGATTTACATCTGTTTCAATTGATGTGGATAGTTCCATCTTGGCTTTTTCTGCAGCTTCTTTCAGACGCTGAAGAGCCATTTTGTCGTTTCTTATATCAATACCCTGGTCTTTTTTGAATTCATCTGCTATATAATTGATAAGTCGAAGGTCAAAATCTTCTCCACCGAGATGGGTATCACCATTCGTAGACTTTACTTCAAAGACACCTTCTCCAATTTCAAGTATGGATATATCAAATGTACCGCCACCAAGATCAAAGACGCCAATTTTTTCTTCCTTTTTTTTATCCAGACCATAAGCAAGTGATGCAGCAGTCGGTTCGTTTATAATTCTTAAAACATTCAGGCCTGCAACCTTTCCTGCGTCCTTGGTTGCCTGGCGCTGGCTGTCATTAAAATAGGCAGGCACTGTAATTACTGCGTCAGATACTGTTTCTCCGAGAAATTCCTCCGCTGTTTTCTTTATATTTGCCAGTATAAAAGACGATATTTCTGCAGGGCTGTGTTGCTTCCCACGAAGATTTATTCGTATATCACCATTGCTTGCCTGCTCAAGTTTGTAAGGAAGTATCTTAATATCATTTTGTACTTGAGGTGAAGAAAACTTACGCCCTATAAGTCTCTTCACAGCAAAGACCGTATTCTCCGGATTTGTAATTGACTGCCTCTTTGCAACCTGGCCTACCAATCTTTCACCACTTTCTGTAACAGCAACAATAGAAGGAGTTGTACGCCCTCCCTCGGGGTTGGTTATTACCTTTGCTTCACCCCCTTCCATTATAGCCACACATGAATTTGTGGTGCCAAGATCTATTCCTATTATCTTGCCCATTGTTCTCCTCCTTGTAATTATATATAATCTGCTTGTTATTTTTTTTCTTTTGATATGGAAACTACAACCGTTGCCGGTCTTAGTAATCTTTCATTTATTATATATCCTTTTTGAAGCTCATTTATAACTGTATTATGTGGGTGTTCATCGGTATCCTCTTGCATAACAGCTTGATGAAAATTTGGATCAAAAGGCTTTTCCAGTGATTCAACTTGTTTTACGCCAAATTTTTCAAAAATTTTAAGTAATTCTTTAAGGGTCATATCAATCCCTTCGACTAAAGCATTATTTGAGTTTCCTTTATCTTTTGATGAAGTTATTGCCCGTTCCATATTGTCAACGACTAAAAGCAATTCCTTAAATAAGGATTCATTTGCGAACTTTTTAAACTCAGACATTTCGCGAGCAGATCGTTTTTTGTAGTTTTCGAATTCAGCGGAAACTCTTAAGAAGCGATCATATGTTTCTTTGGCCTCCTCTTCTAAGGATTTTATTTTTGTTTCCATCTCCTTTAAAGGATCAGTGGCCTCGCCTTTTTTTTCTTTGTCTAAATCTTTTTTTGTGGATATTTTATTATCTGTACCGTGCTTATCGGTTTCAGCTTTTTTTTGTATTTTCTTTTTATCGTCGGTCATCAGATAGAGTTGCTCCTATAGAATTTCAGATAAATAATTTAAAAAAATTTTCTAGTTTTCGTTTGGGCACTAACTATAGTCTGCACCATATGACTTTGCGATATTAACATAACATAAGTCTATGTAATATATAGAATTAATTTTTATATTTACCCTATAGTCATATTGTACAGGCTATAATACGCTTTCCTCCTTCTGGCCTTGTGAAATTAATTATCTGAAAGTCTATATGTTATTTTCACATTTTTTTAAAGGCCGGAAGTTTGAACAGAAAAATAATGCTATATGTAAGAATGTCAAAGTGTTTGTTGAGACCTTGAACTTGAACAAAATTGAACATTTTTCAAAGATTTCTTATTGAAAGGACTGATTATATGGTTGTGCACCCTCTATCGAATCTTTTTCTGAAACATTTAAGCCAAAACTTGACCGGGATCAATCCACGACACAGACTGTATCACTTATCGCTGCTTCCTTCCGGACCTGACGAGGTTCGTGAGTGTCTGTTGCGCAGCGGCCGATCAGGATGACTCGAAAATGTCCAGGATAAAAACCCTTTAGAGGGAATTCAGCCCCGCATTAAGCGGATTTCGGGAATAGGGCACCGCTAGCTCCCCGCCTAGCACAACCATGTTTATAAAAATAATCCATAAAATAATTTTTTCAAGGGCAAATAATTATAATAATTTGAAAAATGTTAATTATGAGTTATGGTAGGTAATATTTGTATATAACTTTTTATTATGATTAGCTGATCTACTTGAATATTCATGCTATCACCACTCAAAGATTACAAAAATAAGTTGATAAAAACTGTAGAGGCAACCATTAAGGCTCACAGTATTATTGGGACAGGGGATTCAGTTCTGGTTGGTGTGTCAGGCGGGCCTGATTCTGTGGCTCTGCTTCATATTATACTCTCATTGACTCAACGTTTTTCCCTTAGAGTCGGTGTTGCTCACTTAAATCACTGTCTCAGGCAAAAAGATTCGGACGATGATGCTGAGTTTGTTGCATCTCTTGCACGCAAACTTGATTTGCCTTGTTATATTAAAAAGGAAGATGTTCGTAAATATCGACATGAAAAAAAGTTGTCTTTGGAAGAAGCAGCAAGAATTGTTCGCTACAAATTTTTTGAAAGTATTGCAGAGAAATACATGTTCAACAAGATTGCTCTTGGTCATAATGCAGATGATAATGCAGAGCTTGTAATAATGAATTTATTGCGGGGAAGCGGTCCCCTTGGTATTTCAGGAATACCACCAGTAAGGAATGGAAAAATTATTCGTCCTTTAATAAAATTAACCAAATCTGAACTACTTGAATTCCTGGAGGTTAATGAATTAAAGTTTGTTTTAGACAAGTCTAATAATGACCAGAGATACCCTCGGAACAGAATACGTCATAATTTAATACCATATTTAAAAGCTTCTTATAATAAAAGGATAGTGGAAACTATTAACCGTTTTGCATCAATTGTAAGATCCGAAGAGGAATGGATAGATGATTTAATAAATTCCATGTTCAACAAATCTGTTTTAGCTGCTGAGAATAATTCAGTTACCATTTCAATCTCTTCAATCAAGGAATTGCATATTGCGGCCCAGAGGAGAATTATAAGAAAAGCAATCGCAGAAATAAAAGGAAATTTAAGGCATATTACATTTTTACACATAGATTCAGTTATTTCCCTTTTAAATAGCGGACATGCTTTTGGACATATCGACCTTCCCGATCGTATCTGGATTAAACGAGATGGAGATGCTATCTTTTTTTCAAGGGGAAAAAGGCTATTACGTGATTTGGATAAAAAGTTAAGCGATGAGAATAAACTTTCATTTGAATACAGGATATTAAAACCTGAAGCCGGCTTCAAAGAAGAGATATTTTCCATGTCCTTATTAATTAAGGAAGTTGGTTTAAATATTGAATTTTCCAGGATTGAAATTGAAAATTGGTCAGATATCTATTGCGCTGGACATAATGTTGCTTTTTTTGATATGAATAAACTTGGCTTTCCTTTGGTTTTAAGAAACCTTCGACCTGGTGACAGGTTTCAACCATTTGGCATGTCGGGGACACAGAAGGTAAAAAAATATTTTATCAATAATAAGGTTACAAGAGCTCAGCGCGCTAAATGCCCTATACTGCTTAGTCAGGAGAAAATAATGTGGGTTGTTGGTTACAGAATAGATGATTTTTTTAAAGTAAAACAATCAACAAGGAATATACTTAAAGTGGAATTTTCTCTTGCCTAATGTGCAATTATGATTAATATGAGGTAACGTTTACTATAACCTAAATTGAGCGATTTTTTACTTGGTCTGCACCAATCTTTTGCGCATCAAGGATTCACGAAAATTCTCGACATATCCGCGGATATGCTTGCGGTTTTCGCAAACCCTTATGCATCAAGATCTCGGCACATATCTTCGCGATAAATCGCTCAACTTAGGTATAAATTTTTGGAGGAAATATCTTTTGAACCCATTTTATAAAAACATTGCTTTATGGCTTGTCATTACGCTGATGATGATAATGCTTTATAATCTTTTTAATCAGAAGCAATTGCCTGAAGGAAAGGTTAGCTATACAGAGTTTCTTGCAATGGTCGATGAAGAGCGAATTGAAGGAGTCGTTATTCAAGGCCAGGAACTCTTTGTAACAGATATAAACCGTAATCGTTTTAAAGTATTTGCGCCTCAGGACGGCGATCTTATCAAGATACTCAGGCAAAAGGGCGTAGCCATTAATGCAAAACCATTATCAGACTCACCCTGGTATGTGTCTCTTCTTGTTTCATGGCTTCCTATGATTGTACTTATAGGAATTTGGATATTTTTTATGCGTCAAATGCAGGCTGGTGGCGGCAAGGCGCTTTCATTTGGGAAGAGTCGTGCTCATCTTCAATCAGACAAGGCTCCTAAGGTAACCTTTGAAGATGTTGCCGGAATTGATGAAGCAAAGGAAGAATTGGGAGAAATTATTGATTTTCTAAAAGAACCCAAGAGGTTTACACGTCTTGGAGGACGAATACCTAAAGGGGTGCTTCTAATGGGACCCCCGGGAACAGGAAAAACTCTTTTGGCGCGAGCTATTGCCGGCGAAGCCGGGGTGCCTTTTTTTAGTATAAGCGGTTCCGATTTTGTTGAGATGTTTGTCGGAGTTGGGGCATCACGTGTAAGAGATCTTTTTGTCCAGGGTAAAAAGAACGCTCCGTGCATTATCTTTATTGATGAGCTAGATGCTGTCGGAAGGCACAGAGGAGCCGGTCTCGGTGGAGGACATGACGAAAGAGAACAGACTTTAAATCAACTCCTGGTTGAGATGGATGGATTTGAATCAAACGAAGGCGTCATATTAATATCCGCTACAAACAGGCCGGATGTTCTTGATCCTGCGCTATTGCGTCCCGGCCGTTTTGACCGACAGGTTGTTGTTTCACTTCCGGATATTAAAGGCCGTGAAGAAATTCTTAGGGTTCACATGAAGAAAACACCGATTGCATCCGATGTGTCCCCAATTGTTCTTTCAAAAGGAACACCTGGATTTTCCGGAGCTGATCTGGAAAACCTTGTCAATGAAGCTGCTCTGCTTGGCGCTAAAAGAAATAAAGAAAAAGTTGATATGGCCGACTTTGAAGATGCAAAAGACAAGGTATATATGGGACTTGAGCGCAAATCTAAAGTAGTAAGGGAGGAAGACAGGAAAGTAACGGCATATCACGAAGGCGGCCATGCTCTTGTATCTCGTTTTCTGCCGGGAGCGGATCCTGTTAACAAAATTACAATTATTCCAAGGGGACGTGCTGCAGGCATTACCTGGTTTTTGCCGGAAGAGAGAGATTTTAAATTTAAGGATCAGTTGGAAAACGAGTTGACCGTTTCCTTTGGAGGAAGAGTTGCAGAAGATATTGTTTTTAACCGTATAAGCACAGGGGCAGCCAACGATATTAAACAGGCGACGGATATTGCCCAGCGAATGGTGCGGTCATGGGGCATGAGTGAAGAGCTGGGACCGCTTTCTTATGGCAAGGGTGAAGAACAGATTTTTCTTGGTCGTGAAATATCACACCCAAGAGATTATTCCGAAGAAACAGCCAGAAAAATTGATGAAGAAGTAACTATTCTGATAAAGAATTCATACAAACGTGCAAAGAAAATTCTGAATGAGAATATAGATATCCTCCATAAGTTGGCAGAACTTCTGCTTGAAAAGGAAACTGTCAAAGGAGATGAGCTTGACGATTTAATTCGTTCTATGCGACCGAATATTGAGCTTTCATAATACGGGTTCAAATAACCGTGAACATAGATAACCTGAACAGTTACGAATTGAGATCAATATCAATCATGCTTCAATCATTACAAAATTCATTAAAATAACTGTGAACGGTTACAAATCATATAACCTTTCATGGGGTTCTCATAGTCTTTCGCTTGGTAATCGTACGTGCATTATGGGTATTTTAAATGTGACCCCTGATTCTTTTTCAGATGGAGGGCTTTTTTTTTCATGTGATGCAGCGGTGGCTCACGGCGAAAAACTGGCTGAGGCCGGTGCTGATATAATTGACATAGGAGGCGAATC
>JAJSZP010000089.1:0-1053 GCA_030262775.1 Deltaproteobacteria bacterium
GACTTTTCCTGATTACAAGGTGAGTAAAGGACTGATGCGGCTATACCCGAAAGTGAAATTCATTTATATAATTCGCAATGGATGCGATGTGGTTCAATCAAGAACCAAATTTTCCGGATTTCGTCAGCAAGCTTTTGAAGAGCAATGTAGAGGATGGGTGCGATCTATGAAAAATTTTCGTTATCTTCTGAGCCTTGAGTCTGCGATTGAAGTCCGCCACGAGCAACTGGTTGCACGGCCGGAAGAATTATTTCAAAATATCTTCAACTTTATGGGCGTAGAAAATCATGAAGGCCCTGTAAATTACGTGAGGAATAACATTGTGCACCCTCTGGAGAAGCCGACGCAGGGGGCTATTAACGTCGAGAAATTTTTTAGTAAACGCAAGCCTTCATACGAAAGCTGGCCTCCAGAACAACGTGAAATATTCAAGCGGATATGCGGCGAAAGCATGCACGAATCTGGCTATGCCATGCCCTTTTAGATGACCAACCGTTTTCGCCTCACCTCAGGTCATTGTCCCCAGAAATTCAACTGATGTTTTAGGATTCGTATACCAGTGGATCTCAGTATCATAATATGTACCTATAATCGCTCCAGAGGCTTGGGTAAAACCTTTCAGAGTCTGGAAGAAATAATAGTCCCTGAGGGTATAGATTGGGAAGTTCTGCTTGTAGACAACAACTCAAAGGATGAAACAAGGAAAGTCGCTGAAGAGTTCTCCCGCAAAGGAACTATAAATCTGAGATATTTTTTTGAGGGAAGGCAGGGCAAGTCTTTTGCTTTGAACAAGGGTCTTGAAAACGCAAATGGGGGAATAATAGCCTTTCTTGATGACGATGTTCTTATGGATAAAGGGTGGTTAACTGCAGTCATCAAATCAATTCAGAAGTATCAGGATTATGATGGCTTTGGAGGCAGGATAATCTCTGTCTGGAAAGCCGAGCTGCCCGAGTGGCTGATTATGACAGGAAAATATAAGTTACTCAGGGGAACAGGCTACTTAAGGGATGATGGTAGTGATGACAAAGAATATTCCGAAACCGAAAACCA
>JAJSZP010000089.1:1085-10161 GCA_030262775.1 Deltaproteobacteria bacterium
TCCGGGAAGAAATTTATGTATATAGGTGAAGCTCTAATATACCATCAGGTTGAACCTGAAAAACTAACAAAGAGATATCTGACGAAATGGAGATATTGCTGTGCAAGATCCGTGGTTAGATGTAAAGGGCTGCCTGACAACGTGAAATATTATTTTAACATACCGGGATATCTTATCAGGCAATTATTTGAGGCCCTTATCAGATGGAACTTGTCGGCTGATTCTAAGAGACGCTTTTACCATAAATTGAGGTTTTATTGGACGTTAGGTGAAATTGCAGAAAGTTGCAAAATGAGACGAAGCAGTTGTAATATACGAACCATCTGAGGTCTTGGAGGGAAATGATGAATCCAGCGGCAAGCGTGGTCATCCCAGCATATAACACGGCCGAATACATTTCCGAAGCAATAGAGAGTGTACTCGCCCAAACCTATAAGGATTTCGAGATAATCGTTGTTGATGACGGCTCAACAGACAACACGCATGAAGTCATAAAGCAATGCCATGCTAATAATATGGGGGATGTTGAACTGATTGAAATCACCAACCCCTTGCAACAAACCCAAAGAACCCAAAGAACCCAAAGAACTCAACTAATCTATATCTATCAGCAAAACGGTGGTCGAGCCGGCGCAAGAAATACAGGTATCAGAGCTGCCAGGGGCAAATATGTTGCCTTTCTTGATAGCGACGACCTATGGACTCCTGGAAAGCTGGAAAAACAGGTCGATATCATGGAGGGTAATGAAAATATTGATTTCTTTTTTGGAGACAAACAGCGTTTTTCAGATGACGGCACAACAATAATCTCTTCCATGTTTAAGAAACACCATTATGACGAAACATTTTTTGGAGACCCTCTCTATGTTCGCGATGCCTACAAGAAACTTCTTCGATCTAATTTTATCCCTACCGGAACAGTGATAATGAAAAAGGAATGTTTCGACAAATCCGGCTTATTTGATGAAAATACGTATGTAGAAGACTACGAGTTTTGGCTAAGAGTCGCATTATTCAATAATATGGCCCATTCAAATGAATTATGGGAATTAGAGAGAGATCGTGAGGGCAGCGGGTCAAAGAATCTCAAGGCAGTTTATCTATCGAATATTAGTATTTTTGAGAAACATGAAAAAGAGTTTAAAGATATCTTGTTACAGCTTGATATTGATCTGAATTCAAAAATTCGTGATACCTGTACAGCTACCGGATATTTTCTTTTAAATAATGACAGCGTGCTGGCCAGAGGATGTTTCAAAAAAAGTCTTTTGAGAGGATTTCAAATAAGAACTTTACTCTATTGGCTCTCTACTTTTTTGGGGGTCTCTTGTGCGAAGGTCATCCAGCGAATAAGGCATTGTTAATATAATAAATGTAGAGCTTTTATTGGTTGATACAATGGAGATGAACTGTAAAGTTACAATCGGCAACAGGTGGTTGAAAATTGGGTCGAACTGGTGGGTTACAAACCCTTGTTTGGCTAAAAATGAACCACCAGCTACAGAGCATGAGTTGATAGAGCTACTCAGGCACAACATTAATACATCCTCAATCCTTATAATTGACAATTGTGTATTGCTTTATGCAGGGCAATTTTACTCAGACAATATATTCTATTGTAAAAGCAATAACCAGTTATCCGTATCGGATGATTTAAGACGGCTTATTTCCCAAGACTATAAATTAGATGTTGGCGCTATTGCCAATTACGTATTTGCCAAAGGGTTTTATTTCAATCAGACTCCGTTTCAAGGAGTGTTCAAGGTTAGTCAGGGTTGTCTTTGTAAGTTTACCTGTGATTCTGCAAATGAACGCTATCTGGGTTATCTCAAGCCGACAGGAGTTCCATGCACCCCGAAACGATTTCTCTCAATGATGGAGGAAAAGCTCCAATTTGTCAACAAAAAGCAAGTGTTGTCGCCTTTAAGCGGTGGTTTGGACTCAAGCTTTGTTGCTTCCTTTATCAAGAGACATTTCGATTGCAGTCTGCAGGGATTTCATATTTATTGTTCTCAGGCAGCACACAGGGAGTTGGAACAAGCGCGGTTTTTATGTAAGAAACTGCAAATTCCGCTAATTGAGATAGATTTTACCTGGCAGCGTTTCAACGAGACATTTCTGCACTTTTCCAAACTTTCGCCTCTTCCGTTCCCGAACTCGGGATATCGGTATTATCTGTCGTATCGTTACGGAAATACGAATGTCCATCCGGATTATATCGTATCAGGAGATGCCTCGGATGGTCTGTTCGAGCTCAGTCCTGACTTTTATTTATTTGATAAAATTAGCGCCTTCGACAGATGGATGCCCTTAAAGTTATATGAAAAGCTTGACCATATTCTTGATAATGCACGACCCGCCTTCCGCTTGGCTGAAAGCCTGCGCTGGAGAATTAATAAATATTTAGACTTTCGATTGCGCCTGTATCACTGGAAGGGAACCAGGGTTGATTACCATGGTTCATGGCGTATACCGTTCTTTTCCACTGGAAAATATCCTACTTTCTTGGATTTAATTAACAGGAGGGGGATGTATGATGTGGATAACCGTTTATTCCTGCTTAATACATTCTGGTCATATCTCGAACTGCCGATTTTTATTCCTCTCATTCGCCAATTGTTTGGTGCTGGGTATTTCACTCCTTTTTTAGATCAGGATATCGCAGGCCTTGCACTGAACCTTTCGAGCAGGCAGGCGAGATCCAAACATTTTCTTAAGCAGGTGGCGTCGTCATATCTTCCGTCAGAGATTATTGCTCGAAAAAAGATGGGGTTTATCACTCCTTTTCAGTTCTGGATCCCTGGCCCAATGCGTTCCATCGCCATAGAACTCCTTCTTGGGAGAAATGGTTTAGTAGACAGAGGCATAGTCGACGAAGATGCGTTGATTGCCCTGGTTCTAGATTTTTTCAATGGATCAGCACAATTTGGTTGCTGGGAGATCATGTCTTTAGTTGCCCTGGAAGTATGGCTGCGGGTTAACTTTGACAAGCGTTTTTCACGGACAGAAATAGAGAAAATCTCGTTAGCCGAATTTGTTTCTTCACAACAAAGTTCATGGTTTTAGCTTTTCGGTGGAATTTCGGAAAGGAAAATGTGGAGTGGCTCGTCAGGTCACTCTCATAATGAGTTTTCAAATTTTTGATAAAACTTCGCTATTGGGTTGCCCGTTTTCTGTTAATTGATCAGATACGAAGTAAATTGCTGACATTTCTTTTATTGGATCAGGAGGTGCTCTATGCTGGACAAGCGCTATATTCCTTCCATCTCTGACATTATGGCAATAGGTCTTTTGTTCCTTGCGATTCTTCTTTCATATGGGCTGATTCACACGAGAGGTCTTCAGTGTGATGACTTCTGCATGGGTTGGCTGGCCTATAGATCCTCGCTAATAGATGGAGTATTATTCTGGACAGAGAATTACAATGGCAGAGCTTTCTTGGCGGTTGTACAACAGTTGATGTATAAACTTCCCATGTTTAATGATCCTCTCAACGGGAAATGGTTCATTTATCACGGGCTAATTGTTTTGATGCATTTTTTTAACACATTTTTGATTTATATTCTTCTGCGCAGATTTGCACTTTGTATTGCCAGCGTTTTACTTGCCTGCCTTATTTTTAGCATTCATCCAATACTTATGCAGTCTATTATGTGGCTGGCTGCCGGCTACGGGTATGTGCTTGGGACATCTCTTTTCCTGCTGGGGGCGTACTTTTTTCTCTCAGACATTAAGCAACCTGCTTTATGGAAAATGGTTCTCTCATTCATTTTTTTCTTGTTTGCCTCACTTGGTATAGAGCAATTTGTAGTTGTATTAATGACACTTGCTTTCCTGAACGCTTTCTATTTGAATAGAGGAAGCAGATTCCGACATAGATACGCTCCACTAATTATAAGTTGTATTATTGCTATGATAATGCTATCCATGCACTTCACTCTGACTACCGGAACTGTTCAAAGGATGCACAGGGCACATAGTGCAGGCATCGAAATGAAACCCGTGACCGAAACTCTCAGGACTTTTTTGTGGCGACTCAACCCTTGGCCATCACATTCCCCATTTGGTTCAAGATTTGCCGTGGGGCTGGAATTCCTTAAGGCGAATTTCGTTTTGACTGTCGGCGTACTCGCTGCAATACTGCTATCAGTACTCACCTGTCTTCGCAAGTCCACGTGGATGATTGATTCTTCTTTGTCGGTTTCCAGGCGCAAACTCGCCATCGTTGGTGCAATGATATGTGGTGCAGCGCTTGCTCCTTTTGTTTTCACCGGTCGTTACGGCATGCACCCCAGAGTCCTTTATATCCCTTTGATGGGGATAAGCGTGACAGGGGCGGTATTTCTTGATAAGTTCTTTCCAGAAAGGAAGTGGACATCAGTATTTACAAAGTCTGTGGTAACCATACTGTGTGGTCTCTTTATTGGCCTTAGCATTATAACAAACCTGGGAGCGCAAAAATTTTTTGCCGATAGTTGGGACATGCACAAAAATGTTATGACCTCCCTTATAAGAGATAAGCAGCTCATAAAGGAGAAGCGTTACATTGAGATAGAAGGAATACCGCCTGCGCCCGTCGACGAGATCCATCACCTTGACACAAGTTGGGGATTTCCCTGTATGGTTCGCTGGTTGCTGAATGATCAAACAGTAAGCGGGTGGACAAATCAAATACCTTTGGAAGAGCGCAGAGATGGACAACCAATTCGCTACATATATGCCGATTCAAAACTGTTACGAACTAATTTGCCAGAGCATCAATTAATTCGAGACGTTAAGTGAGTTCAGTGCTTATCCATGACATGGTTAATTTTAATGTCTATGCTGTTTTTTGATACTGATAATGGCACAAAACAAGCTCATAATTTCAAAACATATTTTAGTTGAAATTTTTCGCCAGTTTTTTTGTTTCGCCGGCGTAGGGGCAATCGGTACAATTTCGCATTATCTTGTTCTGATTACCTTAGTTAGATTATCGGACTCAAATCCTGTAGTTGCATCAACATGCGGATTTGTAATTGGAGCCTTTGTAAATTATCGCTTGAACTATCGTTGGACTTTTCGTAGTCAGAAAAAACATGGAGAGACGATGATTAAGTTTTTTACAGTGGCTGTTTTTGGTTTGTTTTTGAATTCAGGGATAATGGTGTTGACTACAGAAATATACTCTTTTCATTATCTTATTTCTCAGCTTTTCGCAACCGGCATAGTGCTCCTCTGGAATTTTGCCGGAAACAAAATCTGGACATTCAAGCAAGCTGGTTATTAATCTGGCCAGACACAATTGGCTGAGGAGAGAAGATATCAACCGTGAAAAATGACAAGGTTTTCCTGTCACTAGTTGTGCCAGCTTATAATGAGGAAGAAGTTATCAATTTTTTGTACGAAAGAGCCGTTCCAATATTATCCTCTATCAATGAGCGATTTGAAATGATTTTTGTTAATGATGGAAGTTGCGACTGCACAGCAGAGAAGATCAAGGCGCTACATCAGAAAGATTCCAGGATCAAGTTGATCGAACTGAGCCGTAATTTTGGAAAGGAAATTGCCTTGACTGCCGGTCTTGATTTTGCGCAAGGTGAGGTCGTGGTTGTGACGGATGCGGATCTGCAAGACCCACCGGAACTTATACCGAAGATGGTCGAAAAATGGCGGGAAGGTTACGATACGGTTTACGCTGTACGGAGAATCCGTCAAGGAGAAACCTTTCTCAAAAAGGCAACGGCAAAAATTTTCTATCGTGTTAGCAGACGACTATCGAAAATTGAAATTCCCGAGAACGCCGGAGACTTTCGTTTGATGAGCAGACGAACGGTAAATGCACTGAAATTGCTTAGGGAACAACACCGGTTCATGAAAGGAATGTTTAGTTGGATTGGTTTCAAGCAAACAGGTATCCCTTACAACAGGGAGCCAAGAATCGCTGGTCGCACAAAGTGGAATTATTGGCGGCTTTTCAATTTTGCTGTTGATGGTATTACTTCCTTCAGTTATGTGCCTCTGCAATTATCAAGTTATCTTGGTTGCCTTGCCGCTTTTTTCGCCTTTTTCTACGCCGGATATCTAGTGGTTCGCACCCTTGTTTGGGGTGTTGACCTTCCAGGATATGCCTCAATTATGGTTGCAATTCTATTTTTTAGTGGAGTTCAGCTTATATTTCTCGGTGTTATTGGTGAATACCTGGGCCGAATGTTTAATGAGACAAAAAACAGACCATTGTACTTTATTCAGGGGATGGTAGGCATTGATAGGTTGAATGAACCAAATAAAGGAACGATTTTTTTCGATAAATGAATTTTAGAGCTTTTATCTGTTTGTAATAACTGAAGTTTAAGTTACCAGGATAACTGAACAACGATTAACTTTGAGACCTTTGAAAAATGCTCAATAAGGTCTCACTTTAGGTTCTGTTTGCTGCACATCTTTATCAACATTGACTTTGATGACTTGCAGTTCAGCGGAGGGCTCTGCAAGTGTTATCTTTTTTTTGGCGACGAGTATTGATTCTGCTTTTTGTCCTTTTGTTGGCAGGTGTCGGTGCCGGGCGAATAATTTCAACGTATGGTGTCTTCAACTATATAACAGATGAGCCAGCGCACATCGCATGTGGCATGGAATGGCTGGACCGAGGAACGTACAATTATGAAGCGCAACATCCACCCCTTGCCCGTGTAGCTGCCGCACTTGGGCCTTTTCTCGCGGGAATCCGTTATACTGGTCAAGAGGCCATGTGGAGAGAGGGTAAAGATATTCTTCATGCTCGTGGTTTGTATTATCGCAATCTGGCGCTTGCAAGAATGGGAATACTCCCATTCTTCTTTCTGGCAACAATTATGGTGTGGATTTGGAGCCGCAAGCTTTTTGGGGATGCTACTGCGCTTGCAGCAACAGTGCTTTTTACGAGTTTGCCTCCAGTTCTTGCACATGCAGGTTTGGCCACTACCGACATGGCCATTGCAGCGACATTTTTAGGCGCTATATACGCATTTACTCTTTGGCTTGAGCGACCGACTGTAGTTTACAGTCTTGTATTTGGCATAACTTCAGCGCTTGCCATTTTATCGAAATTGTCAGCTCTCCTCTTTTTGCCCGTGTGCTGTGTGGCGCTTCTTACATGGCGCCGGGTAATAGAAAAGGATGCTGAAGAGTCGTCCCAGTACAACATCCGCCGTAGATTTGTAGCCTCAGGACTTTGCATTATAACGGCTTTTTTCGTTATCTGGGCTGGATACCATTTTTCGGTCAGCTCCTTAACTACAGTAGAAGACCGACCGCATGAAGCTATTGATAGCTTTGTTGGTGAAGAAGGGACACTCTACAATCTTGCCTATGCCCTTGCCGAGGCTCAAATTTTCCCAGCAGTGGAATTGATTAAGGGCATTGAACAGGTAAGATTACACAACGCCCGTGGACACACATCCTATCTATTTGGTAAAGTGCGGCAAAAAGGTTGTTGGTATTACTTTCCTGTTGCCCTGGCAGTTAAAACGCCGCTTCCTTTTCTCATCCTGACTGTTTTGGGTCTCGTTATGATCGTTCGACAGGTGTGGTACAAAAGAAAATGGCGGCTATTAGAACCTGTAATTTGCGCTGTGGCTATCTTGTTAGCCTGCCTTACAAGCAATATCAACATAGGAGTTCGTCATATCCTGCCGATCTATCCATTACTCGCAATTATCGCCGGGTTTGGGGCTATAAGCTTTTGGAATTTTGAGCATATGAAATATTTGGGCCGTGGTCTGGTTATTGCCCTGATGGTATGGCAGGTGACAACGTCTCTCCTTGCTCACCCGGACTATTTGGCCTATTTCAATGAACTCGCCAGCCGAAATCCAGAACAAATTCTTGTTGATAGTGATTTAGATTGGGGGCAGGATCTTCAGCGCCTGTCAAAGAAACTCAGAGCTCTAGGAGTCAGCAATGTTGCCATCAAATACTTTGGATCGGCCGATCTTGATCAATTCGACTTGCCGGCTATGAAATCGCTTGTCCCGTACCAGCCGACAACAGGATGGATCGCGATCAGCATATGGCATCTCAAAATCAGCGATGGATTTTCATGGCTCGAAGCACATGAACCTGCGGCTTTGGCTGGGCGTTCTATCAGACTCTATTACATTCCCGAAACCAAGGATGCTGAGATTTCCTAAGGTGCTGCGCGGAGGATAATTCAGTATCTTTTCTCCAGGATTTGATGGTAAAGACCAAATTGATTGTTTTCTCTGTCTGCCTAAGCCTCAGTGTCACAGGATAAACAAGAATCCGGAACCAGTTTCTGAAGGTATTTAATGCGAATTCTCATGTTTTCCACTTATTTTCCCCCGCAATATAGTGGGGCGGCAAAACAGGCTATTTCCCTGGCCAGGCATTTGCAGAAACGGGGGCATCAAGTCGAATTCGTTACGGTGAAGTGGCCAGGGCTGCCTGCAAGAGATACTTTTGACGGGTTTTCCGTGCACCGTGTGAAAATGGGACGGGGAACGCGCCACAAAGAGGTTTGTTTATGGTGTAACCTGTTTAAATTCGTTTATAAGAAACGCCATGATTTTGACATCTTTCACAGCCATGGAGCTTATTATACTAACAGCATCGTTGGCCCGCTGGCAAAGGTTTTTCATTGGAAAAGCCTGGTCAAAGCAAGCCTGGCGGACAACGATCTGTATGGGATAAAATTATCCTTAGCCGGATATATTCATTACAAATTTCTCAGGAATGTGGATGCTTGCATTGGCATCAGCCATGAATTGCAGACCGAATTTATTTCCGCCGGTATCAGCCCTGAAAAAGTTTATTATATGCCAAACGGAGTGGATACTGCTCGATTTTACCCAGTGGAGCCTGAAGAAAAAGCGGCTTTACGTAAAGCTTTTGGTTTGCCTCTGGATCGGCCAGTTGTTCTTTCGATTGGCGTTTTTGATCAGAGAAAAAATCTTGGCTGGCTTGTTGAGAATTGGGTGCGGCAGGAGGCCTTTAATACAAATGCTTTTCTCCTGGTTATCGGACCCCAGAGCCGTGAAGACCAGGATGGCGCCCTTATTGCTTCTCTGAAACAAATGGCTGCTGAAAAATCCGAAAT
>JAJSZP010000090.1 GCA_030262775.1 Deltaproteobacteria bacterium
ATACAGAGATTGGGGCATAGATAACCGCAAACAGAGGCAGGAAAAGGCGTATATGCAAGGGCCATGTCTACAGCCTCGTCAATACGGCCTTCCCTTATCAGCCGCCATCGTTCATGAACTGGAATACCTGTCGGACAACCGGCTTCACAGGGAGCTATGTATTTTCTATTTTCCCATACAGGAATAAAACGCCTTAATTCTCCGGTAGTAATGAGAGGAATGGGGCTTCTGTCCAGGTCTGTGAGGTCTCCAAATATACCTCCTCTGCCAAGATCTTTATCCCATATTTTTTCGTGAAAAAATTTCATGGGACGGAACCGGCCTCCGGTTCTTTCCTGTGGAGTTCGTGCAGTTAAAATCAGCCACTCATTTTTTTCAGAGAGAGTTTCAAAAAGTTCCGGCCTGCCAATATTTTTAAGAAAGATTTTCAGGTTTTTAATAAACCAGTCCCAATCTTTATCTGTAATTGGAACTATCCTGGAATCTATCTGGCTGAAATCTTTATGGGGACCTCGAAAAAATACCGTCCCGCTTACCATACCTACAAGTGGCCTAAATCCCAAAACATTATCGGGTGTTTGGGCATCGAAACCGCAAATAACAGCAATTCCTCCTGCCATGAATTCACCGAAATAATCACCTGATGAGCCAAGAACCCACAATTCAGGAGGATCAAAACGAGGATTGTGCTTTGTCATGGTCATGCCACGGGAGCCAATATTACCGGCAATGTAAATTTTACCCTGAGCCATGCCATTTGCTATGCCGTTTGAGGCATTTCCGTGAACAACTATTTGAGCCCCGGCATTAAGCCATCCAACATCATCAGAAGCAGGCCCCATGATTTCAATTAATGTATTTGGAAATCCCAGTGATCCAACGCGCTGCCCTGAAGTCCCTTTTATCCTGATATGAACTTTTTCATTACCTGCTTTCCACAGACGTCCGCCAATTCCATGCTGGCCAAAGGCTTTTATCTCCAGATATCTATGGCCATCAGCAACAGCTTTCTGAATTTGTTCTTCAAGGATACGTGAGTCCAAACGTTCCCCATATATTTTACCGGAAATTATATGATATTGGTTGTTATTCATTTAATTCTCCGAAATTTTAACCTAAGTTAAGCGATTTTTTGCGAAGATATGTGTTGGGATCTTGATGCATAAGGATTTTTGCGCAAGAGAACGGCGCAGATCAAGTAAAAAATTACTCAATTTAGGTCTAAACAACATATTTTATAGCAAGACGATTTGCAGCGTTGTAATCATTAATCCCTATGGCATCTGACATTCCTATTGGCAGGGATGTTGAGCGTCCTAATGGCGCAACAATCTTTTTAAGTTCTGTATCAAAACTGAGAAAAACGTCTACTACACGCTGTGCTACTTCATCCACATCTAAACGCCTGTAAAGGCGAGGATCTTGTGATGTTATCCCCTTTGGGCACAACCCGATGTTGCAGATGTTGCATCTGTCTGTTTCTGACCCTAAACATCCGGCAGCAGCCTGCATGATGTATTTGCCAATTTGTACACCGCTTGCGCCCAGCATGATGAGTGCAGCAGAGTTTGCTGATAGATTACCATTTTTCCCAATGCCTCCCCCTGCAATAAGTGGAATTTCGTTCTGCATTCCTATCTTTACCAAGTTCAGATAACTGTCGCGTATATTGCTGGCTATTGGATGCCCCATATGATTCATTGAGACATTGTAAGCAGCTCCGGTTCCGCCATCTTCTCCGTCAATGGCAAGGCCGGCAGCATAAGGATTTCGGGTCAAATTGTTCAAAACCGCCAGAGCTGTTGATGTGGCGGAAATCTTGGGATAAACAGGAACCCTGAAACCCCAGGCCATTGACATGGACTGTATCATCTTAGCAACTGACTCTTCTATTGAGTATTGCGTCTGATGTGTGGGCGGGCTTGGAAGGGTTACTCCTGTAGGCACACCACGGATCGCTGCAATCAGCTTGTTAACCTTGTACCACATAAGAAGCCCTCCATCACCGGGCTTTCCTCCCTGGCCATATTTTATTTCTATGGCGCATGGATCTTCCTTCATATCGGGAAGAGCGTGAATAATTTCATCCCAGCCAAAATAACCGCTTGCAATCTGAAGGATAACATACTTTAAAAACCTGGAGCGAAGCAATCTCGGCGGGCAACCGCCTTCGCCCGTACATATGCGGACAGGCATAGATAATTCTTCATTAAGATAGGATACACCCAGTTGGAGCCCTTCCCACATATTTGGCGACAGAGCTCCAAAAGACATCCCACCTATCATAAGAGGATATATTTCTCTTACAGGCGGTATCCAGCCGTTTTCGTTAAGAAAACTTAAATTTTCTTCAGGAGATAAAATTCTTCCGAGCAGCGTTGTAAGCTCAAATTCGTGACGACCGGCATCAAGTGCAGGGTCTGTCAGCATTGAAATTCTTATGAATTTTATCATATCTAAAAGACTGTCCCGAGTACTTCGCCTGCCTCCGCGGCGTCGGGGCTGTCCACCCTGATTAATATGAAACCTGAGTTTATCTGCCTCGTCACTTTTTGCAGGTATTATCGCGTCATTAGGACAGACCAGGTTGCACATGGCGCATCCAACACAACTATATGCCGGATCGGTTTTCTGCCTTATTCCGTAATAAATCTTAAAATCACTGGATGGAGTACTTTCCAGTCCTATGCTTGTTTTTATGGTTCTTTTGCGAAAGACTCCCAGTTCAATTGCATTTACCGGACATACAGCAGTGCATTTCCCGCAAAGAGTGCATTTGTCTTTATCCCATATGATCTGCCAGGGCAGATCTTTTACACTTAAACTGGAAGGGACAATTGGTCTGTTTGACGACATATTTTAACCTCCTGACGTTCAGTATTTACTATGGCTGTGTCAAGATGCATTGGTTGAAAGTCTTTACTCTTATCACGGTCGGGGAGAGCCGCGTCAAGTCCGCATATTTCAGAAGAAAGGGCAAAAACTCCCTGCTTCCCTCCTACAACACCAGGCCGCAGTTTTTTTCTATCCTGAGCCATGAAAAGGGTATTGTCAGGCAGACATCCGATTATACAGTTTGGTCCGTCTGTTATAAGTCTTCTGCAAGAATGTTTAAGCTGTTTTAGAAAAAAAGCATTTGGATGATCTTTAAGATCTTCATTCTGAAGCGGAGTTATAATATGTTTGTAAGCTTCAATGCCAAGTCCGAGTTTTGTAAATATATAATGCAGAATATGCGTGAAAATTTCTGAATCTGACTGGTATCCCATGTAACCGTGAAATCCTCTTGATGTAAGATATTCCCTGATGGGTATAAATGCGGTATTTTCTCCATTAGTCATAGTTGAAAAACCCTGGATAAAAAAAGGATGACACGCATAAAGATTAATTTTATAGTTAGTATTTTGCCTGCCCTGTGCCATTATTACTCTGGCCTCTAGCTCATTGCGGCCGAGTTTTAAATAATTTGCAACATCCATTGGATTGCCGATTTCCTTGATCATAATTGTGTCCGGCCAGAAAGAAAATACTATCATATCTTTTTTATCTTCCCCCATTTCGAGAAGCTGAAGCCTTATAATAAGAAGTCTTTCATGCAACTCCTTGCGGCTTAATCCATCCCATTCCTCCGGATATTCATAGGCACGAATAAGGTATATATCTCTTTTAGGTGTCCCGTGAGGCGGTGTTTTAGGGGCTTTAACAGACAATTTGTATTTGCTCATAAAACCGATTTCCATCATAAACGCGTCCAGACGTCTTAGCCCTTTCTCGCTGAAAATACCTGACATAATGGGAGCATCCTTCATATTTTCAAAAGGTCCTCCCAGATCACGCAAAAAAAGGCCGACACCGGAACCGTCATGACCCTCACGCATAACATCCAGAGCCTCTATTGCTTTCATCGGAGACAGGGGGTTATCGCTGGTTATTGCAAATAAACGGCACATTGTTTTTCTCCTTAATATACAGAGCGATATTTTCAAAAAGCTGAAGTATTACGAGTTTGTAAATTTATGATTATATCTTTTTACCACGAAGATCACGAAGCACACAAAAGAGCCTATAGAGCAATAGGACAATAATCTATAATGCAATAGATATGCCAAGAAGAAACTCGAAGTTTTAACTTCATAATATTTTAATATAATTTGTTTATCAAGAGAGAAAAAGACAAAATAATAAAATTACATTTTTGTTAACTCACTGCCTAATAAACTACAAAAACGTTAACTCAATCAAAGGCCTTCGCAAAATTTATAAATATGTCATTTTAGCTTACTCTAACTACAATTTTCTAATATGTATACATCTGTCCAGCATATTTGTAATAAAATAATGGTTATCCTTAATTGTATTTCAGATACAAATGTCTATTAATTAAGAATAGTTAATCTAATATAATGCCCTTATCGACGAAGTGGCACGTCCTTTACTTTATTATTTATGTAAACAATTACAATTTATAATCCAAAAGGAGAGCGCTAAATGAAAAAAATCAAAGGAATTATTAACCCATTTAAACTGGACGAAGTAAAGGACGCACTGAACGATATCCAGGGCAATCGCATATCTTCTGCGGAACAAAATATGCTGACAGATCCAGAGTTTGTCATTGTTCTTAAGCCACATAACTGATTAATATTATATATTGAAAAGCAATGATCGCCAACTTGTTGAATACATTAAAAAATCTAGACTTTTCACCATTTTTGTGTTAACCTCTTATATTATTAACAATTTAAGGAGGTTAAACATGACCTGTGACGATTTCACCATCAGCAGCCATTTTACCAACATTGATGATCCCAGAAAATACAACATTCGGCACAACCTTATAGATATTATCACCATCGCCATCTGCGCCCTTATTTGCGGTGCTGAAAACCGGGTCAATGTCGAACAGTACGGCAAAGTCAATTACTTACCGGCTAAAAGGCCGGTAAGTAATTGACTTTCTGCAAGAGGCTCTTTATGGAGATTATTATCATGTAAAAAAAGAGAAAGAGAAAAGACCGGGCAATAAAGCAATGACAATTGTAATGCGTAATTTTCTTAAGGTGGACCCCGGCATTAAGATGACCGCCAATCGTTAGTGATCCTTTATGGAATCATCATCTTCACAGTATGTCACTTATTGCCGGGTACTCCCGACATGGCCGATAAAGCAGGGGTGTCCCGTTACAAACGAGGACCAAAAAATGGTAGTATTGCCAGTCGCTGAGTGGATGTCATTAGACTTGGAAGAAGCTGAAATATCTTTTGATTACAAGATGTTAAAACATACTAATTGTGTAACTTCAGCAAGTTGCGATTCTTACATAGTTTTTTTCTATTTGAATCCTTAATTCATAAGGCTTTAGGTAAAATTAGTAAAATTCCGGGCAATATTTAAGTTATTATTTTGTAACATCACGCAGAGTATAAAACTCGCAGAAAATCAACCTGGGTACTGACGAGATTATTATATGTCCATTCTCGCTCATGTTAATTTTCTGCTGACTGCTTTAAAAAAGGGTTGACATCTTTTACCTTAAGGTAGCGCCTGGTTCGCCGTTCTTCATCTGTATTGGTTCCATGGCTTTTTTGCTTAGCTCTTCAACGGATTCGTCGGGCCAAAGGTCTCTTTGCCATTTTGTATAATCAAAAGGTTCTCTGATTATTAGAGAAAGGAAGCGTTCTGCTTGTACATTGCCAAGATCGGCAATTAATGCTTTTATTCCTTTTTGTTTAATCTCTGTATCTGTTATCATCACATACTCTCCAAAATAGGAATGAAATTAACAGGGTTAATCACAATAAGTTCTTTGGTTTTAGCCAATTTTTTTAAAAGTTTATCATCTGTTGTCAGGAAATATTCCGCTTTTCCTTCAATAGCACATGCAATATGGAGTGCGTCTTTAGATTTTACGCCATGCCGTGTAAATTCGGATGCTCTTGCTACAACATTTTCAGTACCCCCAATTTTCTCGGCTGCTATTTTTTTCCATTCTATTATCGCATTCCTTCTTTCGACGAACGGATTCTGCATATTCTCATATTCTAAAATATGTGACCAGATTAATTGCAATTTTCCGATTAGAATTTTTTCTTGAACAAATAATTTTGCTTCAGTTTCAAGTTTGATGCGCATGGAAGACCGATCATCAAATGGCCGATTAAAAGAGCAGTTGTCTAAATAGATTTTCATATTTTTATCATGCTTTTATTTGTCACCGGCGAACGACATGGCTTCTGGCACCAGGTGCAGCGCCTTGTTGGACGAAGCCGCTACGCGGCAGAAAAAAATCAAAAATAGTGTATAACTCCTATACTTGTCCAATTTCGGGCACCTTTAAAAAAGAAGTATACCATGAATCAAACAGAAGTAAATTGATTTAAGAAACTCTATATTGTCTTGAAAGGCTTTTAGAACAATTTTGTCAAAACCAGGGTCATAATATGGTCAGATCGGAGGTGCCAAATGAATGCAGGGATGAAAGCATTACTGATTGAGAATCTTAAAAGTTTAAAGTTGTCAACAACGATACGTAACCTGCAGAGTCATCTTCGTCAGGCCAGACAAGAAAAACTGGATTATGATGAATTTCTTTTGAATTTAACGGAAACCGAAGTTCAAGTCCGGCAGGAAAATGGTTGCAAGCGAAGACTGAGGGAAGCCAAATTTCCGTTATTAAAACCGCTTTTCATAATCTTTCCAAAATTTAGGATCTTTTTTCATGCGTTTGTTTTTATATTGCTGTAAATCGCTCATATCATCCTCCTTCTTGTAAAATAATCTTTTTTTCTTTGCTCGGCAATTTTGATTTCTTTCTGTGGTATTTTTTGAGTTTTTTTAGTAAAAGCGTGGTTAAGAACAACAAGGTCGTTACCAAAAAAAACTAAGTAATCGAAAAATATTATTTCCATGTTGAACTCTAACTTCCCATATATTATCAGTCGGTTCCAACTTTTTGAAAAACTTTTTAGGTACAATATTGAACTGTTCAACTATATTGAGAACAAAGAAAACCCTTTCAACTTATTGATTTCATAATATTTTTCTAATTACCAGGACTTATTGAGAAGTTACTTGCCTAATTGTTAACTATCTGATATTATTTAGGGTTTAATCCCACACAGCTTGCTGCGGGGCAGTTCATTATTATTTTTTTTAGTGTAATAATAATTCATACTAACAAGCTTCTTAACGCACTCATTCGACAATTGAAAGATGCTACAAAATGGCATTTTCTATACTTTTTGGTAGATTTTAAATAATTTTCGTGCTTTTAAACTATATTTTAAACAGTTTTAAGGGCGAATTTGACCAATTGTTAATAGACTAAAAACAAATTTACCCATTAAATCAATAAGTTGATTTTGTAAAATTACGATCAGGTAATACTCTCAAACAGTTTTCTGTTTTGAATTCGATCGCACCTGAAGCTCACTCGCAGCCGGTTAATGTATATAAAATGAGTTTGTAAATTTTTGAAAGAAAAGGCTTCAATAACTGTCACGGGTTCACGGTTAAAAGCCGACTGATCCTGAACTCTGAACCTAACAACCTGAGTAGTTACGATATGACAAAAGATTATATAGATAAACGTGTCCGATCCTGGTATGTTCTTCATACAAAAAGCAGATTCGAAAATGTTGTAAATGAAGCCCTAACAAAAAAATCAATAAAGGTTTTTTTTCCAAATATTAAGGTCAGAAGCAAACGCCGCGATAGAAAAGTCATGATTCAAGTGCCTCTTTTCCCAGGATACGTGTTTGTTAAAACCGATCTAACTCATTATAAACATATTGAAATCGTTAAAACTATCGGAGCTGTCCGTATAATTGGAAATAAGGACGGTCCTTTGGCCGTTCCCCCGGAGAGCATTGAGTCTCTGAAAATCATGGTGACCGGCAATAGCTCTGTGGCAACTGGTACCCGATTAAGAAAGGGGGACATAGTTATGGTGATTAATGGCCCTTTTATAGGTGTAGCGGGAACTTTTATCAGATACAAGGGGAAAGAGCTTGTTGTAGTTTATATTGAAGCTCTTAGCCAGTTTGCAAGTGTGGAAGTCAGGGAGGATGATGTTGAAATAATACCCAAAATATCAGCATAACCTGGATATTCGATATAAGGTTTCACACTGTTAAAAATATCATATCTTGTGGGTGCTTAACTCAATGCATACAATATATAACAAGGAAAACCTGAGAGATGAGAAAAATATCCAACTTATTGATTTTAGGGCTCTTTTTGGGGCAGGCTTACCCCTTAACTTCTCCGTAAAAATCAAATGCTTGCCAATTTCAGGACATTATTTTTCCCACAAAGAGCTTATATCGAATATCCAGATCCAGAGCATAACTGCTTGACTTTTTATGAACTTATGTTTAATAGAATAATATATAGGATTATCAGTGATTGCATGGAGGATTATATATGAATAAATTGGAACTTATTTCAGCCTTGAAAGCTGAGGCTAACATTTCAAAATTAGAGGCAGCAAGGGTTGTTCAAATATTTTTCGATAGCATGGCGGACGCTATGGCAAAAAGTGAGCGTGTTGAAATTAGAGGCCTCTGCAGTTTTTTTGTTAAAGAATACAAAAGCTACACAGGAAGAAACCCAAAAAGCGGTGAAAAGGTAATAATAAAGCCCAAAAAACTTCCTTTTTTCAAATCCGGTAAAGAACTGAAAGAACGGGTAGATAGTTAAATTTGTGTCCTGGTTTGAATCAATAATAGATCAAGAACGGCCAATAAGACTTTTAAAAAATATTCTTTTAAACAGGACCATACCTAATGCTTTTCTTTTTACCGGTACTGACGGAATTGGGAAAAGCACTACTGCTCTCGCTTTCGCAATGGCATGCAATTGCCGGGGGGGAAAAGCCCTGCCAAATAATGGTTATTCTTCTGATGATCACCTGTCAGTAGCTGGTCCCTGCGGTCGTTGCAGATCATGCAGGAAAATCCAATCTGGCAACCATCCGGATATAATTCGAGTTGAGCCGTCTGCTTCTTTTATCAAGATCAAACAAATCCGTGGCATCTGTGATACGCTCTCCCTGAAGCCATACGAGGCAAAATTACGCATTGTTATAATTTCCAATGCCCAGACCATGAATCCTCAAGCAGCTAACGCTTTGCTTAAGGTATTAGAAGAACCGCCTGCACGAACTGTTTTAATACTTACTGTCTTACAGGCATCTGATTTAGTGCCAACAATTGTATCACGCTGTCAGCATATCAGATTTAGCCCCATTTCCAGAGAAAAGTTAAAGACTTTTCTGGCTGAAAAACATGGGGTTAATGCCGAAGATGCAGCAATATTTTCAGCCATGGCAAATGGGAGTATCGCTAAGGCTCTTTCTATGATAAGAAAGAATAGCCAGACGAATTGGATTTGCCGCAGAGACTGGCTATTAAATATCATTGGATTGGAAAAGACCGGATCTTTGTCTTTAGAGCCAGTTATTATACTTCTCTCATTTGCGGAAAAATTATCAAAGAACAAAGAAATTATTCAGGACTCTCTTGAGATTATTAAAACTTATTTTCGTGACCTAATTATTTATAAATATAGTCCTGAAAAAATTATCAATAAAGACTTGATCCTCAAGATTCAATATGCTTCACAAAAAATTGCGGTCAAATCTCTTCTTTCAAAAATAGAAGCCATTCAGACAGCACAAAAAGATATACAGGCAAACACAAATTTAAGACTGACTTTAGAAATAATGATGTTGAGGCTTTCAAAGAACGGGGTTTAAATAACTTCCCCATTCCCAAAGGTTGAGAAATTCGGAATATGAGAAAAATTGTTAGAATAAGATTTAAGCCCGCAGGTAAACTTTATGACTTTGACTGCGGTGCGTTTGTTTTAAATAAAGATGATAATGTGATTGTTGAAACCGAGCAGGGGCTTGGTTTGGGGGTTGTTGCCGTTCCACCTGTTCCCTA
>JAJSZP010000091.1 GCA_030262775.1 Deltaproteobacteria bacterium
ATCAAGATTATTGCGATCGACAAGAAAGAAAACATGGAAGTCTATCGTATAGCTCTGAAAAGAATTCTATCAATGAAATCACATTAACATGGAAACAAAAGATAGAACGACCGCCTCACCTAATTTGATTCAAAAACCAAACAACTATCAACCCATTAGGATTACACACTATAAGTGCACTAATCAAGACGCGGCCCCAAGTATTTACCAAGTATTTAAGACGCGGCCCCAATTATTTTACAGCCCCAATTATTTTTTAAAAAAACTGGCTTATCGCAATTAGCTTATGACACTGTTACCTGTAAGCTTGATTCTTGCCTGGGGATTGGTTGTTCGAATTGCATGTGGAGAAAATTACGAATAGATGGCTGGCAGGCTCCGGGATATTCTATTTTAAGTTAATGTGACATCTTGTAACATAATTTTATCTGTCATGGGTCAAAAATAGACCCCATTTTGAAATTAAAAGTAAATCATGATAAGAGTGCAGTAGTTCGTTCCTGGCGCAGGAAATATAAAAAAATAGTTGCGGCTCGCAGTTTGCTCTGTTTCAGGGCAACATAGTGAGTTGGTAATAAGTCAAAGCGAATACAAGGCTACACAGATGGAAATTATAAAAATAAGGTTCTTACAAGTTTCAGGGATCGTTGTAGGAGGTTTAACTTGTTTGGCGTTAAAAGTCGGCAATACTATCCCGAGTTTTATATACCCACTTTCTTTTGCTGCCTTTTGTTTCATTTATACCAAATGGCTGTGGAAGCTTGTGACTCCACAACTCAATGTTGATGGGGACTGGTGGGGATATACCGAATACCAAGTTCTAGAACGAAAGGCAGGAAATGATGTGCCACATCTACCTATCAAAAAGCCGCATTTTATAGCATTTCGCCAAAATCCATTTGAATTAACCATCAAAGCCCCTGAGGGTAGAGATATGGTTGTATGGTGGGCTGATGCCATTACCTTATATTCAGAAGGGCGGATCGTGATGGCTTATAGCGTCAAACGCAAAAGCAATAACAAAGGGTTTCCGCCAGAAACGAAAGGATATGAGGAAATGCATGTTGTTAAAAAAAACTGGCTTGGGAACCCAACTATACTGAAGGGTGTTTTTTTTCATGCAGCAGAACCTGGAAAAAACCTATTTAGTGGTGTAACTGAGTATTACAGAGGAAAAACACCAAAAAACATAGAAAAAAAGATTAAAAAAGCATGAAATTAAACAACGCTTTATTGATTGGTGCAGGCTGCCCTTTGGCTGACGCCTTAGCTTCTCATTTGTCATTAAAGATGAATGTGGTAGGGATCGCTATGCGAGATTTTGATAGCATATCATATCACCAAAAAATTATTATTGATTTTTTATCAGAGGAAATTGCAAACAAGGACTTAACCGCAGCCGCTGATGGAATGGAATCTTTTGCTGTAATCACATGTACCGGAAGGTTTCCACTTAGGAAAAATTTATCTGATTACACCAGGGATGACGACTGGACTATCCTGGAATCTAATGTGTTAGGATTCTTAACTCCATATAGAGCCACAATAGAGCTCGCAAGAAACGCTAATGTTTCCGCATACGTTACATTTGGCTCTGTATCACAACCATATAATTATCCAAAACTTGGGGTGTTCACAGCAGCAAAGGACGCACTCAGATCATTGGTAAAAACTGCGTCTCATGAAGAAGCAAAATATGGAGTTCGTTTTTTTCATTTAAATCTCTCAACACTTGATCAAGAGAAAGAAGCGTGCTTTACATCCTCCAACGTAGGCCAATTTCTTCCATGTGATAATGTTGCTAAAAATGTATCTCATTTGTTAGCAGGAATAGAGCGCGCTCCTTTTTTTACCGAAACATTTCTATATAAGTATTCCGATGCATATTATAACGAAGGGTATTTTTCAAGGATACCAAACAATCGCTATCGGTAAGTTCTCACAAGTAATTGATTTTTGTAGGTTGGGTTGAGGTACGAAACCCAACAAAATCAAGTGAGCTCAACCCAACCTACAAAAAATTGAGGTTTTCGTTTAGGCAGTATATGTCAACCTTTCACCAGCGTTAAGGTTCCAGGGTTCCCTTCTTTAAGGAATAAAAATGATGTTGAGCATCAAGAATCTCTCTGTAAAATTTTCAAATGGTAAAAGTACAGTTTATGCTGTTAATGGCCTGTCTTTTATATTAAATAATGGAGAAACTTTAAGTATTATAGGCGAATCCGGGTGTGGGAAGACCGTAACATGCAGGGCTATTTTGAGGCTTAATAGAGCGGCTCAGGTAAAAGGAGAGATTTTTTTAAATGAGCAGGATATATTGAAGTTAAACGAATCTGAATTGCGAAAAATAAGAGGCAGAAGGATTTCGATGATTTTCCAAAATCCTGTGTCCTCTTTAAATCCGGTGGTTAGAATTGGCACGCAAATGATTGAAGTTATCCAGTATCATCAGCAAGTTACTAAAGAAAAAGCAAAAGATGCTGCAATCGGTTTGTTGAAAGATATGGAGATACCCTCGCCTTCGGAAAAATTCAACGAATACCCTCATCAACAAAGCGGCGGAATTAATCAGAGAATTATGATTGCAATAGCACTATCCTGCAAACCCGATGTCTTAATTGCTGATGAACCAACCGGTTCGCTTGATGTTACTGTTCAGGATCAAGTACTGCAATTATTTGAAAAGGTGAAAAAAGAAAAGAATATGGGGATTATTTTTGTTACGCATAATCTTGGACTTGTTTACGAAATTGCTGACAGGATATTAATTATGTATCAGGGGATGTTAATGGAAGAAGGCGATACAAGAGAAATATTTGACAATGCCTTGCATCCTTACACAAAAGCGCTGCTTTCTTCGATTCCGTTATCCGGAAGGGACAAAATAATTCTAAAGGGTGAACCATCTTCTCCAAGGGCTTTGCCTGAAGGATGTCCGTTTGCCTCAAGATGCCAGGAATTTATTGGAGATATTTGTTTGAATACACGACCGAAAGTTATCGGAAATGAGCGTAAAATAAGGTGTCATTTGTATAATAAGGAAAAGCGCTAAATTGAAGAGGTGAAAGATGAAAACAAAATGGTGGATAGCATTAATGGCAATCATTGTTGTGGGGTCAACATCTTTGTTCGCCTGCCACGATTCACAGAAACCAGAAAACGAGCTTGTTCTTAACGATATCCTGCGGCTTCAACAAGCGCAGATAAACTCTTTTGACCCTTTAGATGCTTACCATGCCGGACATATACAGATAGTAAAACAACTGTATAATACTCTGGTTGATATAGATCTTAACGGCAGACCTGTTCCGTCCATGGCTGAAAAATGGGAAAACATAGATCCTAAAACATGGCGTTTTTATTTAAGAAAAAATGTTTATTTTGCAGATGATCCTTGCTTTGCCAATAAAACGGAAAGAATGTTTGTTGCAACCGATGTAAAATATACCTTTGAACGATTGCTGAACAATGCTTCAACGTCACTGGGGGTATCATATTTTACGAATATATCAGGCGCGCAAAAATATAGAGAAGGAAAAACTAACAGCCTTGAAGGGGTCAGGGTTGTGGACAACTATACAATTGATTTTGTTCTTGAGAAAGAAGATCTTTCTTTTCCTGATTTGCTTACACTCTCTTATGCAAGTATTGTCAAAAAAGAGGCAATCGAGCACTACGGAGAGAAATTCAAACAACATCCCATAGGTACAGGTCCATTTATGCTGAAAGGATATGAACCTGACAAAGAGATAACTTTGGTTAAAAATACAGATTACTGGGAAAGACAGACAGGACAACAATTACCCTGTGTTGATAATATTGTTATCCATCTGACCACAGATGATAATTTAGCGCTCTTGATGTTCAAAAATAAGAAAAGTGATTTTTTAGAACTTAGCTTCCCTTTATTAAAGCAACTTGAAACAATGGACATGCCATTTAGTTATAAAACAGAAACAAGAGAAAATCCCCAACTTAATTTTTATCTTTATAATCTTAAAACAATAAAAGACGAGAATGTACGCAAAGCAATTAACTATGCCTTAAATCGCAAAGAACTTCAGGAAATTCTGTCAGAACAGGGAAGCATTACCAAGAGTCTATATCCACCGGAGCTTTTCAAAAAACTCACTTCATCAAAGGAGGTTTTGAATTATAATCCTGAAAAAGCCAAGGCATATTTGAAAAACTTAAATAGCCTTAAACTTGTTTGTTTTGAGGATATCCTCTCAAAGTCTGTTGCTGATTTTATCGCCCGGTCCCTCAAAAAGTACGATATACGGGTCGAGATAGAGTCTGTTCCCTTCCCTGTTCTTGTGGACAGGCTGACTAAAGGGAAATACGATCTAATACAGATTTACTGGGGGCCATTATATGCCGATGTATGCCACTATCTGAATCCCTTTTTAACGTCCTCATTTCCTCCCACCGGCAATAATTTCAACAAGTACAGTAATCCCGCCTTTGACAAGCTGGTCATGGAAACAAAATTGCTTCCGGCAGACAAACGCAAAGAGAATTTTCTCAAAGCAGAAGATCAAATTCTTAGTGATATGCCATTCCTCCTGCTCTATTTCAAAAATACCATAAGGGTTTCTAATGAAAGATTTGATATGCCGCTTCATCCACTTGGATACAGGTTTTACAAATTTGCAGAGAAAAGATAGTCTTTAATGAATAAGTCAATGCAAAAGCGACTGATATACAGAATACTATTCTTGGTGTTGACTATCCTTATTATTCCACTTGTGCCTATCCTTATTATTTTTGTCGGAGTTAGTTCTCCTGAATATGTTATAAAGGGCACCCTTAATATGGATTTATCGCAGACAGAAGCATTAAATTATCTGGATATCTATACCTCTTTTTTAAGAAATATTATAAAATTTGATTTGGGAACATCAACAGCGTCCGGTAAATCAGTCATCAGTATAGTCTCTTCCGGAATCAAGGAATCCCTGATAATTGTTATCCCTGCGATCATCATCAGTTATATGATAGGCACGCTCATAGGTATCTGGACCGAAAAAAGTAAAAGAGTAGACAGTGTATGGAATAAATTCCAATTTGTATTCTATGTGCCAATGATAGTCATATCCTATCTGCTGTTGTATTTCCTAAGCTTTGTTGGTGTTGATTTTCTGTCAAACATTAAATACATGGCTGCAATGGCAGTTTTATCTGTTTATCCAATTTATGTTATCGCTAATGCTCTGAAAAAGACTCTGAGTGAATTAAGAAACAGCGATTTTTTACTGTTTCATAAGGCTATGGGTTTCACTGCGGGAAAAATATGGCAAACATTCTGTTACAAGTTTATCATTATTGATTACCTGTCCTTTTTTGAAAATATGGTGATATTTATGATCGGATTTCTATTTTTTGTAGAAATGCCATTTGGAATTCACGGAATGGGGTATAAATTCGTGATCGCTATCCAGAGGTTTGATTATCCGGTTATAATTGGGTTTTGTATTTTTGGGATTATGTTATTAAGTATTGTCGGCTTGATAGTGGAAGCTGTGAAGTTAAGGCTTGATCCGAGGGGTGTGGGTGAATAAAGGAGTCCAGAACAATGTTTGAAAAAGAAATTCTCAAGAAAATTGTTGCAGGAGAATACTTTAAAGAAGGAGATTACTTTACAGAGGAACAATTAAAGTACTTTAGGTACTTTGTTCAAGATTTGAGAGTAATCATTGAAAAAAATCGAGATTATTATTTTGACACAATCAAAAATTTAATTGATTCAAGTGATATAAGGAAGATAAATTTTGGTATCTGTTTTCTCAGATGTTATCTTGATAAAGAAGAAATATTAGCAATATTAAAAAAGATTATTGAAGATACCAAAAACCCATTTCAAACAAGGCTTCAGGCTATCTACGAACATCTTGAGGAAGAATCTACATCGGAAGGAAATAAGCAAAAGTGGTATCAATTCATAAAGGATCACGTGGAGGAATATAATCAGTCATTTCTTAGAGTATTTGTTCATTTGACTACCGATAAAGATAAACTGTTTTCTGAGATTCTCGTAAAAAGATTATCAACAGCAAAAGATAATAAAAGGTGGATTTATCTTATTGAACTGTCTGTGTGTGGTGCAGACAAAGAAAAAGTAAAAGATGAAATAACAAAATATACTGAGAGTGAAGATAATTTTGTTTCAAAGGTAGCAAGAGAATGCTTGCAACAGATTTAAGAAAATATAACTTACTAATTATTATAGCATTTTTGATAATAGTACCATTGTGTTTTTACAAATATTGCTCTGTTAATACAATTGTGTCCATTTTTTCGCCCCCAAGTTGGCATCATTGGTTTGGCACAGATATCATTGGAAATGACGTATTCTTCAAATCCTTTAATGCTTTATTTATAGCTTTGATTACCCTTGCAATCGTCTTGCCTGCAATTTATTTGGGTGGATTAATAATCGGTTGTGTTCTTTCTTATTTTGATAATGAAAAAGTGAGGGAATTTTTTCTAAACCTTGTACATTACTGGGTGACATTACCTGTTCTTTTAATTGCGGTTTTCCTCTTAATTTTAGTAGGAGCAGGCCAGGTGAATGTCATTGGAATCTTGATATTCGTGCTTATTCCAAGTCAATCTCTATATGTTTACAACCAGATGGAAGAGGCAAAAAAGCAGGATTTTGTAATCGCGAAAAGAAGCTATGGTTTTTCAAAGGCATACATATTTTTACATCATCTATTTCCATTCACAAAGAATTCATTTAATACATATACACTTTCCCGGATGCCTGAGATATTGATGATGGATTTAGCATTTAATTTTCTGGGACTCGGAGTACAGCCGCCTAATTCAAGTTTTGGAAGGATGCTCTTCGATGGTCTTTCTTTTATGTTCTCTGCCTGGTGGATGTGGGTGTTTCCTGTGATTCTGGTGGTTTTGCTTTTTGTGTTGGTCTACTGGGTGGCAAAGAGCTCTTTGGATAAAGAAAAACAGGTTAGGTATGAATAAGCAAAAATCCACAAAAAAGAAAGAAATATTGGGCAAAATAAAGCATTGTTATGATAAAGGCACTTTAGTTCCCTTTATAGGTGCTGGATTCTCGAACAACATCAAAGGTAGTCCCACATGGGAAGATTTTATCAAGGAATTAAGTAAAGACTTAGAAAAGGAAGAAGGTTTCTTGTTGAAAGAATTTGAAAAAGGTCAAAATAGAAATTTAAGAGCATCTGAATACTACATATATAAAAAAGGAAATGGAGATTTTCAGGAAGGAAAAAAAGTTTTTCAGAGAAAGTTAGAAAATATATTTAAAATCAAGTATACAAAAAATGAACAATGGAATATCCACAACATTATAGTTAATTTGGAAAACATACCATTAATTTATACAACAAATTGGGATGATTTTTTAGAAAAAGCAGTAAAAGGAAATGATAAGGAAATTATACCTATTTATCAGCAAAGTGATTTTCCTCAATTAAGAAGAAATAATATAGAAGATAAAAAAATTATTATCAAATTTCATGGAGATTATCAAGAAAAACATTTGGACACTATCATCGCTTCAGAGCTTGATTATCATAAGAGAATGTTAGAAATGAACTTTCTAGATATAAAGTTCCATTATGATTTGACGCATTATAATTTCATATTTATGGGTTTTAGTTTTAATGATATGAATATTAACTATTTATTAAATGCATATTATCAAGTTCTTGAACGATTTGATAACCATGAAACATTCCCTGATCACTATATACTAACAGTCGAATCAAGTTCTAATTTAACTTTAAATCTAATTGAGAGGAAGGGAATAATACCGTATTATTTACTTTCCGACGAGACGATAAAAAGATTTGAAGACAAAAAAAAGGATATTTGGAATACATTTAATTCTGAAAAGGCCGAGGAGAATTCGTCGAAAGGACTTGAGTCCATCGCAAAAAAAAGAGAAAAAGAGCTTGATAAACTAAAGGACGACAAGTTAACTGAGATAAGAAAAGCATATCAACTGTTTTTTGAGGAATTAAAAAAAAGGAGGCAACAAAGTGGCTGTAGGTTTCTCAGGGAGTAATGGAGGAATTATAGAAAATCAAAAAAGGATTCCTGCGAGTGATTTACAATATGAGACCTTTATTCGTAAGTATCCATATCCTATTGAGATATCATACTTTATTAACAATAGTTGTAACCTTGGGTGCAAGCATTGCTATGTGGCTTATGAGGAAGATAAGTACTCCCTATCCGTGGAACAATGGAAGATTGCTTTTGATGAACTAATATCTATGGGTGCCCTTACTTTTGGAAATGTCGGCAAAGAACCTGTTTTAGCCTGGAACGAGACACGAGAATTGATGCTCTATTTCAAAGAGAAGAAACAATCCATCCCAAAGCTGCGCTTCGGTTTTGTAACAAATGCAACTATGCTGGATAGATCAAAAATAGAAGAGCTTGAAAGAATCCAGCCTGATTATATTGATATTAGCCTGGATGGTACAAAAGATACTCATGATTATATACGTGGTTCTGGCAACTACGACAGAACAATGAAAAACCTTAAACTCATGTCAGAATACGAAGTGATAGAAAAAGTATTCATTAGTTTCACAGCGAATAAATTTAATATTGCTACGATTGGTAGGTTGGTCGATTCACTTTACAACATGGGTGTTAAAAAAATGTTGATTTCGCCTTATATTACTCGTGATAAGTTCGATAGCCTCTACCTGCCAGATGAAGGAATAATAAAGTGGGTGGAGGAACTACTTGCCGGAAATGTGATTGATTTTACTAAGTATCAAGGGCTTAACATCTATATAAAGAATGACTACTCAACCACACTTAACTTAATGGAGAGACTTGTAAATAGAGGGATAATTGACAAGAATAATCTACTCGTTGATGATTATGGCGTAATTTTCAATAAGTATACGTTTTATGGAAATGATCTTTATTTCAATTATCTCCCTTGGGATGACTTTTTTGTACGAGCTATCCGATTTAGCCATGATGGATATGTTAGCAATTGCTTTGATATGTTCTTTTCAGAATATCCTGAGAGAGCGATCGGGAATGTGCGTGAAAAGTCCATAAGGGAAATTCTTCAGTATGATATCCCGTTGTTAAAAGCAGCTATATAGTGTTTTTAGGGTAAGGTCTACGTTTGACACGGTAACCGCATGGGCTTCAGGGACGTTATGAGTTTATAAGTTGACAGGGTACTTAAACTTGATTCTTGCCTGGGGATATGTTGTTCGAATTGCATGCCACGCCAATCAAGAATAGATGCCCGCCCGCCTCGCCTGAGCTCGCAATGGCGGACAGGCGCGGGGTGCGCTTCATCATATTATTGCCAGAGGTATAGAACGCAAAAGGATATTTACAGATGGTGTTGATAGGGATAATTTTTTAAATCGACCTGGAAAACTTTGAGCGCAAATATCATCTTGAATCAAATGGAGTTAACTTTGAAAAGTTACTGAGCAGGTATTGGCCGACGGGAAATATAAAAAGACGGTTGCGACTCGCAGTTTGCTCTGTTTCCGAAGGTTTCGCAACTCGCAGTTAGTTTAGCAAAGCGGTTTTGTTCAAGCCAAATTTGATAGCTGTTTTTGAAAAGGAGAAACCAATGAATAACAACATGCTAGCAGGTTTTGAGAGGTTAGTGCGTGAGACGCACAAATCTGAGGCTGAACTGATGACCTTGGCTTTCAGGACCGGTGTGCGGCAATTATGGCGAGAACGGTTTTTGGGATGCTATTTGCGGGGAGAAATTGGACGCGATGAGGCCGTTAAAGCTGTAGGCATTGATTGGGTAGAATTAGCTGAACGTCAACGAGAAGCGGTGCTGGAGGACTTAG